>JAIWEW010000230.1:0-1509 GCA_048632005.1 bacterium | reverse complement strand
CCAAGAATACAGCCGTGCTCTACAAAGGGGTCAAAATCAATATCATCGATACCCCGGGGCATGCCGATTTCAGCGGAGAGGTAGAGCGCGTCATCAGTATGGCTGACGGTTGTCTGCTTCTGGTGGACTCTGTGGAAGGCCCCATGCCCCAGACCAAGTTCGTACTACGCCAGGCTATGGCAAAGGGTCTGAAATCCATCGTGGTTATCAATAAAATAGACCGGGACAATTCACGGATAGCGGAGGTAATCCGGCTCACCCAGGACCTGTTCCTGGAATTAGCTACCAGTGTTGACCAGCTTGACTTCCAATTATTATATGCCAGTGCCAGGGAAGGTATCGCTGTAAGCGAACTGGGGATGAAAGGCAAGGATATCTTTCCTCTCCTTGATTGCATATTGGAAAAAGTTCCCCCGCCTCAAATTAAGAGCGGTCCGTTTCAAATGCTGGTTTCTAACCTGGACTATGACAGCCACAAGGGTAGAATAGCCATCGGCAGAATCTGGAGAGGCAGAATCGCTCCTCGTGATTCCGTAGCCGTCTTAAGTTCTGATGGCACGGTAACCCACTATGAAATCGGTGAAGTGTTTACCTATCTCGGTCTCAAACGCATGAAGATAGAGGAAGCCGAGGCTGGCGACATAGTGGCTGTGACTGGTCTGGAAGAAGTCAGCATTGGCGATACCATTGCCAGTTTGGACCTGCCTGAAGCTCTACCACGTATAGAGATTGGCGAACCAACGATAGAGATGACCTTCGGAGTAAATACATCACCGTTCAGCGGCCGTGAGGGGCGTTTTTGTACTACCCGCCAGTTGCGGGCACGGCTCCACAGGGAACTGGAAACTAATCTCAGTCTCCGCGTACAGGATACGGATAGTCCCGACACTTTTCTGGTAAAAGGCAGGGGAGAATTGCATCTGGCTATCCTGATTGAGACCATGCGCCGGGAGGGTTATGAATTTGAGGTATCCAAGCCAGAGGCTATCACCAAGATAGTTGACGGCAACCTTGTGGAACCCGTGGAGGCTCTTACTATTGATACCAAAGGTGAATATGTTGGGGTTCTAACCGAGATGCTGAGCAAGCGGCAGGCTCAGCTTACTGATATGCGCAATGATGGGCATGATAACATACGCTTAGAATTTCATATCCCCACAAAAGGACTTATTGGTTTTCGCAGTGCTTTTCTTACAGCTACCCGCGGTGACAGCATTATGAATACCATTTTTCTCGGCTATGAACCATGGCGGGGGGAAATCGTCACGACTCGTGGCAGCGTTCTTGTGGCATCGGAGCCGGGTATTGCTGTTACCTATGGCCTTAATAACGCTCAGGAGAGAGGCGACACCTTCATCGAACCGGGAACCCCAGTCTACGAAGGTATGATAGTAGGAATGCATGCACGGCTGCAGGACATACCCGTCAACGTATGCAAGGAAAAGAAGAAGACCAATATACGCTCATCTACTTCCGATATTGCCGTAAAGCTTACTCCTCCCGTTATAT
>JAIWEW010000229.1:0-1533 GCA_048632005.1 bacterium | reverse complement strand
TCGTCTCTACCGGCAAGGCTACCCGAGTGGGATTGGGCGGCCAGGGCAGCGGCCTCCGACTGACCCGACTTAACAGCTATGATAGGCTTTTTCTTAGCTACCCGACTGGCAACCTCTATAAACCTTCTGCCATCCTTTAAACCTTCAATATATAGAAGGATAACCCTGACCTCAGGGTCATCCTCGAAATACTCCAGCCCGTCGGAAAAATCGATATCGCAGGCATTCCCCAGGTCTATGCCTTTACCCAATATGGGAAAGTTGGGAAGCCCGCCGAAAAATAAGCCTGACTGGCAGATGATCCCTGTAGGGACCTCCTGCATATCCGTATGGACAAATGCGGAGCTGAAGTTGATGAACGCGTTGGCTGTACCGAAGGTATTTGGCCCCATTATTCTAGCTCCGCCCTCCCGGGCGATGCGCACGATTTCTGTCTGTAGCTCCTTGCCCTCCGCATCGCCATCGGCAAACCCCTGGCCAACAACTGTAATCGCCTTTATCCCCTTCTCAGTACATTCTTTTATCAGTTTTGGAACTACTGAGCGTGGGGTTAGTATCACAGCGAGGTCGATATCATCAGGTATTTCCTGAACGCTGGGGTAGCATTTGATCCCGAGGATTTCGCTGGCAGAGGGATTCACCGGATAAAGCTTTCCCTTAAAGCCATAGTTAAGCAAATGCTCCAGCGTGTTCCATGACAGTGGACCGGTGGATCTGGTGAGACCAACAAGTGCTACAGATCTCGGTTCTATGAAGAGCCTCAGTAGCTGAACGGTATTCACAAATATAACTTTCTATTGAGGAGCTTTTTCCATAGCTCCTCAACCCTGTCTTTAACCTCGCTAAGCTGGCAATCGGTGTCAATTATTTCGTCTGCGTGCTTCGACCTCTCCTCAGAAGAGATCTGGGATCGAATACGCGCACGCGCCTGATCTTCGCTAAGCCCGCCTCGGTCATGAAGCCGCTTAAGCACCACATCCTCGGGCGCGACAGTGACCCAAACCATATCCACAAGATCTGTCCAACCCGCTTCGATGAGCACAGCGGCCTCCAGTACCACCACAGCGACCCCATCTCCTTTCAGGTGATCAATCTCTTTCCGGATCATAGCGCGCATGCGGGGGTGTACGATCTCATTTAAACGCTCAAGAGCGTGGGTATCAGCAAAGACGATGTCACCGAGCTTTTTTCGGTCTACTTCATTCTTTTGCTTGAGGATACTATCACCAAAGGTGTTGACTAACTCTTGCCAGGTCTTTGTATGAGGCTTGTAGGCTTCATGGCCAATCTGGTCGGCATCGATGATCACAGCTCCTTTTTCGGCGAGCATCCCGGATATAGTGCTCTTTCCCGAAAGGATTCCTCCGGTGAGACCAATAACCACCATTTTTATAGTTTACACCATGCTGTAGAGCAGTAAGATAAGCCTGGTAATTCAGTAGGATCAGGTGCGCCGTATATAAAGAGACCGCTGAAAAAGAGGTGCAGGATACTTCATGCCGGGGGTCTGGGGGTGTCCCCCAGCTTTAAAAG
>JAIWEW010000228.1:0-1603 GCA_048632005.1 bacterium | reverse complement strand
TAACATCACCACTGGTAAGGTGTACCAGGCAGTCATCAATAAGGAGCGCAGGGGCGATTACCTGGGCAAGACCGTACAGATAATTCCTCATATTACCAACGAGATAAAGGAACGGTTAAGGAATGTAGCCAAACAGAGCGGTGCCCAGATATGTCTTATTGAAGTTGGCGGTACGGTGGGCGATATAGAGAGTATGCCGTTTCTGGAAGCTGTAAGGCAGTTACATAATGAAGAGGCTGTGGAGGATGTGGTCTTCATCCATGTAACCCTGGTGCCCATGGATGCCCAGGGAGAGCAGAAGACAAAACCAACCCAGCATTCGGTTAAAGAACTGCGGGAGTTAGGTCTTCATCCGGATTTGATAGTTACCAGATGTATTAAGCCTATACTGCCCGGCACCAAGGAAAAGATCGCCCTGTTCTGTGATGTGCCGGCAAAGGCAGTGATAAGTGCCCATGATGCCGAGGATATTTATATGGTGCCCCAGCAGTTGGAAAATGAAGGTGCAGCCGATTACCTGTTGACCAAACTGGGACTGAACTCCAAGGATGACAATAAAGAGTGGGACCGGATGGTGGAAAAGATGCGCTCGACCAGCGGTTCTGTGGACGTTGCCGTGGTTGGTAAATATACTGACCTGGAAGATTCGTACTTGAGCATCAGGGAGAGCCTGAAGCATGCGGGTATTGAGGTTGGGTGCAAGGTGAATGCTTCCTGGCTGGATGCCGAGGATTTCGAGAATGAACCTGAAACTATCAACCAGCTCGCAAAGTATGACGGAATACTTGTGCCCGGAGGTTTCGGGGTGCGCGGCACTGAGGGTAAAATCGCTGCAATAAAATATGCCAGGGAGAACGATAAACCGTACCTGGGACTGTGTCTGGGCATGCAGACTGCGGTTATCGAGTTTGCCAGGAATGTGCTGGGGTATGAGGATGCCAACAGTTCGGAACTGGCTTCTACTGAACATCCGGTGATTGACCTGCTGCCTGAGCAGGAGGGTGTGGTGGATATGGGTGCCACAATGAGGCTTGGTGATTATTTTGCTGAACTGACACCGGGAAGCCTTGCCAATAAACTATATGGCTCTGACGCGATAATAGAGCGGCACCGCCACAGGTATGAAGTGAACCCGAAGTATATCGATGAGATGGAAAAGGCTGGCATGAAATTCACAGGACGTAACAAGAACAGGATGGAGATTGCCGAGATCCCTGAACATAGTTTCTTTTTTTCCAGCCAGTTCCATCCCGAGTTCAAGAGCAGACCCAACAGGCCTTCACCACCGTTTTTGGGTTTTGTCAGGGCCATGTTCGAGAAAACCAACTGATGCACACCAGCTAACACTTACCAATTAACACTTACGAATTCTAACTAACAATGCAGTTTTGGTGACCCATGAAGGCGAAAGTTGGCAGATCTGTCCTGAATGGTGAGGTGCTTGCGCCCCCGTCCAAGAGTTATACCCACAGGGCCGTGGTCATGGCATCACTGGCAGCGCAAACCATTGTAAAGCGTCCCCTGCTGTCTGCCGATACTACTGCTACTATAAGGGCATGCGAGGCACTGGGTGCCGTGATACGGGAGAAAGGTGACAGTCTCA
>JAIWEW010000227.1:0-1618 GCA_048632005.1 bacterium | reverse complement strand
AAAATGTGTTGCTGTATACTTCCTGCCGGGAGTCTGGGGGTGTCCCCCAGCTTTAGAAGTCCCCCAAGATTGGGGGATATAGGGGGTTGATTGAGAGTATTTCAGCAGTTTCATAATACTAACCTTTATACTAGCTGCCCAATGCCGTAAGAACTCTTTTCCACAGAGCTTCTATTTCTCTGGCGATTCCATTGCTTGAGTATTCTACCACTGGTAACCCCTGAACAAGTGCCTCGGTGACCACATTGTCGAAGGGGAGTTTAGAGATTACCTCCACTCCCATATCTCTGCAGAATATTTCGGTATTACTGGTGTTCTCCTCATTGATATCATGCTTATTAATGCAGACCAGAGCGGGTACGCCGAAGTGGTGGCATACGCCGATGGCGCGTTCAAGGTCGTGCATACCCGAAAGGGTGGGCTCGGTTATGAGGAGGGCGAGGTTCGCCCCGGATAGCGCGGAGATAACCGGGCATCCGATACCTGGAGGACCATCGCTGAGGATATAATTAAGGTTCTGTTCTTGGGCAAGGGCTTTGGCCTGCTGTCTGACAAGCGCCACCAGCTTTCCTGAGTTATCCTCGGCGATACCCAGCCTGGCATGGACCAGCGGACCGTATTTCGTATCGGAGATAAACCAGTGTCCGGCAAGGCTATCCTTCATCCTGATAGTTTTCTCAGGGCAAACGTGAAAGCAGAAGCCACAGCCCTCGCAGGGGATGGGGTCAACCTTGAAATCCTCTATGGCATCAGACCGGCATACCTGCTCACAGACACCGCAACCGGTGCAGAAACTTTTATCGATGACCGCCGTCGTACCGCTCCAGAACTCCTCACTTTTATTAACAGTCGGCTGAAGCAGCAGGTGAAGATCTGCAGCATCCACATCGCAGTCTACCAGGACCTTGTTCTTGGCTAAAGCGGCAAAAGAGGCAACTATAGTAGTCTTTCCTGTTCCCCCTTTACCACTTAGTACGACGAGCTCCTTCATCTCCCTGCCTCATCTCTAGATGTGACGTAGAGCTTATAAGGGGTCTCACCCCTATTTTTATAGCATGTGAGGCACTGCTGTTCCCCGGGCATAACATCCATGAGGTGTACCTCGAATCCCAGCTCCTCGTACATCTGTACCATTCTTTCAAGGTGGGCGCCACTGCTGACACCAATTTCCCGCCATCCTTGTCCTGCATTATTAATGCTATTCATCGGGTATTCCTCTTTGCGTAATGTCCCGATACAATTTGGGATATGTCCTGGAAAAGGGTTCGAAAAGCCGGGCGCCACTGAGGCATCCCCTCTACCAGGGTTACCCCCCGGGAATAGAGGCGTGCGATCTCAATATCCAGTGGGATATGGAGCAGGATGGGAAGTCCCTCCGCGCTGCAGTATTCCTCTACCTTATTGTCTCCCACCCCGTCTCGATTGATCACCACACCGCAGGGAATCTCCAGCTTCCTGATGACCTCTACCATTAGTGACATGTCATGAAGGCCGAAGGGCGTCGGCTCCGTTACCAGCAGGCAGAAGTCGCTTTCGCGTACTGCCTCCACCACCGGACACGAGGTTCCCGGAGGGACATCAATGATTACCGTTTTCCCCGGGTCGATATGCCCCTTTA
>JAIWEW010000226.1:0-1625 GCA_048632005.1 bacterium | reverse complement strand
GGGCTTTTAAAGCTGGGGGACACCCCCAGACCCCCGGCAGGAAGTATCCTGCACCTCTTTTTCAGCAAGATCTTAATATACTGTATTGGATGAGTGTGGAAAATTGACACTGGCTAAACGTTAATGTAATGTGAATCATAGAACAGATCATTAGATTTCCAGATGGGTAAATCAATTCAACTAGGTAAAATCTTTGGCATCCCCTTCCGGTTGGACTATAGCTGGTTTCTCATCTTTTTCTTTATCACTGCGCTCCTCTCCTTATCTGTCTTCCCCAGCAACCATCCTGAATGGTCTACAGCCTACTATTGGATCGTAGGCATCGCTACCAGCCTTGTCTTTTTTGCCTCGGTTGTTGCCCATGAGCTGGCTCATAGCCTCGTAGGCAGGAGAGTTGGCATCCCGGCAAAGAGCATCACCCTTTTCTTTTTCGGTGGCGTCGCTCATATCGGAAAAGAGGCGTCTCGCCCCACCACCGAGCTAGCTATGGCTATCGCAGGGCCGCTATGTAGCATAGCGCTCGCCGGACTATTCTATTTAATTGCCTGGCTAACCAGCGACTTAAACGAGTATGTATCAGCTACATGCGCGTGGCTCGCTTTGATAAATGGAATGCTCGCCATCTTCAATATGATACCGGGCTTTCCCCTTGATGGCGGCAGGGTGCTGCGCTCCATCATCTGGCTTACTACGGGTGACTTCATGCGAGCAACACGAGCTGCTACGATAGCCGGGTACGGGGTTTCATATTTATTTATCTTCGGGGGCATCATTATCCTTTTCACAATGTACTGGCTCAATGGCCTGTGGTTGATATTTATCGGGTTTTTCCTCAACAGCGCTACCCGGGCCACCTATAACCAAACCAAGTTGCGCGACACCCTGAAGGGGTTCACCGCTGAAGATGTGATGACCAGAGATTTCCCCCGCATTCCTCGCCAACTAACCATCAAGGAACTGGTAAATGGGCCGCTCCTTACCAGCTCAAGTCAGTATCTCCTGGTTACCGACGGAGATAGCGTGGATGGCCTACTCACCATACAACAGGTGAAAGAGGTGCCCAGGGAGTACTGGGACCTCACCACCGCCGGGCAGGCTATGGCCCCTCTGGAAAAACTGAAAATGGTCCAACCGTCCGATGACGCTATCAGCATCCTCGAGAGAATAGATGAGGATAATCTGGAGATTGTAGCTGTGGTCAGGGAGGGGAGGCTTATCGGGATGGTCCTGCGCGATAACCTGGTTCGCTTTGCCCAGAGGCTAAGCGATCTGAAGAAGTAAATTGCGCCAGCTCAATGACCTTTGGCCTGCCGGCAGGCGGCTGCTACAACCTCAGGGATATATTTTCAGACCATGCCTTGCTCGGGAGAGGGCTCTCCATGCCACCCCGATGGTATCGCTATCGCCCTCCAGGTTCACCGCAGATACCGGCAGCATCCTCCAGGACAGGCGGGAATGGGCAAGATCGCCCCGTTCTATTCTAATGAACCCACATTAGACCTGTGGTGAAATGTTATTGCTAATTGAGACTGCTGGAATAGTCTCTATCAACCCCCTAATCCTCCAATCTTGGGGGGCTTTTTTAAGCTGAGGGACACCCCCAGACTCCCGGCAGGAAGCATCCT
>JAIWEW010000225.1:0-1649 GCA_048632005.1 bacterium | reverse complement strand
ACGGTTTGTTATATAGAGACCGCTTAAAAATAGGTGCAGGATACTTCCTGCCGGGGGTCTGGGGGTGTCCCCCAGCTTTAGAAATCCCCCAAGATTGGGGGATTAGGGGGTTGATAAAGACTATTGCAGCATTCTCTATAAATACAAACACGGCTCTCGCTTGTTCAAGAAGACATTTGGATCCCTGGTATTGATATCGAACATTGGCATCATACTGTAAAGAGACCCAGGGCGAAGGGGGTAAAGAGCGATGGCTGAGCTAAAAGATTTCTTCAATGAGGAGGCCTGCGACCGGTGTGGCGATTGCCTTGTGAAATGCCCGGTCATCCATCTGAGTCAGGCCGAGGCCCAGCGAGAGATCGGTCGGCTTATCGAGGGTGAAGAGAGCAAGATGGTCCTCGAACACTGCTCTACCTGCTTTGCCTGTAACTACATCTGCACCAAAGGGGCCAATCCCTACGGACTTATACTATTCCGCTGGTTTGAGCGCTATGAAAGGAAGGGGCTGCCCAAGCGGGGTGTTATGGCCCTGCCCCTTTCGCCAGGGAATTATTTTCAGGCGCTGATGCAAAAGGCACCCTCCGATGAACAAAGGGTACTTCGGGAGTGGAACGACCTCTCCCGCCCGGAGTTGGCCTCAAAGCCGCAGGTGATGTTCGCCGGATGTAACCTCAAGATGGCGCCTTACTACACTTTCAGCTCCCTCTATGATGACCTTCCAATTTTCACCGCCCCGGATCTATGCTGTGGAGAGGTCTATTTTAGGATGGGCATTCTGGATAAGGCCGAAAGCCAAGCTCACTACCTGGAGGAGAGATACCGCGCCTTGAACCTGAAGAGGATCGTCTACTTCTGCCTCGCCGGCTACAATATGATGCAGAACGTGCTGCCTCAATACTTTGGCGTGAGCTTCGACTTCGACAAGGTCTACCTGCTGGACTACCTGTGTCAAAAGATAGAGCGAGGCGAGATAAAGATCCAGCACCGCGCTTCTGGTACAGTTACCGTACATGATCCGTGCCACGCCAAGACCCTGGGACCACACTACATGGACATGCCCCGCCGCTTACTCGATGAGTTGGGATACAGCGTGCTTGAGATGGGGCATAACAGGGAGCTGGCACTGTGCTGTGGCTTTGGCAACGGGGCTGGCCGCTACAGCCCGGTAGATATCATTGCCTGGTCTTTACGGAGGCTCGGAGAGGCCAGAAAAACAGAGGCAAAGATGCTGGTCACATATTGCAGCGTCTGTCAACTGTATCTCTCTGTGGCGCGCAAGCTCTATCCCAAGGCTCCTCCGGTATATCATATACTGGACCTGTTGCAAATGGCTATCGGGGAGAAACCAGCGTTGAGACACTCGGAGAGTGCCAACAAGATGATTAAGTACATGACCTTTGGCCTGCCGAGGATGGTTTCACCCGGGAGGAGTTGGGTCGAAATCTAGAGAGCCCCATAAGAGAATACCATACAAAATGAAGATTATTAGCAAAAATAAACTGGAAGAGACCGCTGAAAAAGAGGTGCAGGATACTTCTTGCCGGGGGTCTGGGGGTATCCCCCAGCTTTAAAAAGTCCCCCAAGATTGGGGGATTAGGGGGTTGATTGAAACTATTTCAGCAGTCTCATTAAGATAATTAGGTGGAGAT
>JAIWEW010000224.1:0-1651 GCA_048632005.1 bacterium | reverse complement strand
CGGATCGCTTTGACTTATGGAGAGTGCTGAAATAGTCTTAATCAACCCCCAGACCCCCGGCAGGAAGTATCCTGCACCTCTTTTTCAGCGGTCTCTTATGATGCATTCTGGAATTCAATAAATGTCTGAAGAGGAAGAAATAAGAGAACAGACCCTGCAGATTCTTGAGTCCCGCTCTAAGGAGCGGGGTGTTCTTATCCCCATCTTACAGGACATCCAGGCCAAGTTTGGCTACCTGCCCCGTGAGGCTATGCTTGAGGCAGCCAACTTCCTTGATATACCCGAGAGTGAAATCTACTCTGTGGCCACTTTTTATAACCAGTTTCGTTTTGTGCCGCCGGGGAAGCACCAGGTAAAGGTATGCCTGGGCACCGCATGCCAGATAAAGGGTGGCAAAATAATCCTCGATTCGTGGGAACGGGAGCTTGATATCAGTGAGGGGGAGACGACAGCAGACCGCGAATTCAGCCTGGAGCGAGTCGCCTGTATCGGATGCTGCGCCATGGCCCCGGTGACATCGGTAGATGATAGGGTTGAGAGCAAGGTATCTCCCACCAGAGTCAAAGGGATTCTGCTCTCCTGCGAGCTGGAGAAAGAGAAGGATAGATCTGAAAAATAGCCCGGTTAACCACGTGGCATTTGAACAACTTCGGGAGCGAGCACTCGCCGAGCGGGATACCATTTTAAATAGCCCCAGGCCGCGTATCACCATTGGCACCGCGACCTGTGGTAAGGCTGCCGGCGCGATGGAGATCCTCAAGACCATCGAGGAGGAACTGGCAGAGAAAAACATCGATGCTGTCGTCACCGAGGTGGGGTGCATGGGCTATTGCTATGCCGAGCCGCTGGTGGTCATTAGCAAGCCAGGCTTCCCCCCGATATGCTACGCATATGTGACACCGGGAATGGCCTCCCGGCTCATCTCCGATTTCATCGTCGGCGATGACCCCTGCTTCGAGTTCGCCCTGGGCGCACTCGAGGAGAACGATCTCATCCCCACCATTTTCGATCAGCCGAGGTTTCAGAGTGAGAAGCGCATTCTCCTCAGCCGCTGCGGATACATAAACCCCGAAGATATTAACCAGTATATTGCCAGCGGCGGCTATGCAGCCATGATTAAGTCTTTACAGATGGAGCCGCAGGACGTTATTGCAGAGATCGAGCGTTCCCAGCTCAGAGGTCGGGGCGGCGCCGGTTTCCCTGCCGGGGAGAAATGGCAGATGTGCCTCGATGCTGCAGGCAGCGCCAGGTATGTTATCTGCAACGCCGATGAGGGTGACCCGGGCGCATTTATGGACCGTGCCCTCATAGAGAGCGACCCGCACTCTATCATCGAGGGCATGATTATGGCTGGCCATGCCATCGGAGCTGCGAAAAGCTATATATATGTTCGTACCGAGTACCCGCTGGCGGTGGAACGTATCAAGACCGCCCTGCACCAGGCAAGGGAACTGGGTTTCCTCGGCGAAGATATTATGGGAAGCGGCTTCAGCTTCAATATCGAGGTGATGCGGGGCTCCGGGGCATTCGTTTGCGGCGAGGAAACGGCACTCATCGCATCGCTTGAGGGGAGGCGGGGCTGGCCCCGTTACCGCCCTCCGTTCCCTTCCACCGCAGGCCTGTGGAACCAGCCAACATTGATAAACAATGT
>JAIWEW010000223.1:0-1687 GCA_048632005.1 bacterium | reverse complement strand
CCCCTATCTGTGCGGAGGCAGGGGTAGATATCTTCGTAGTGCAATCCACCGTGACCACAGCTCAACACGTCTCGAAAAGCTATCAGGGCCTCAGTTTCTCCGATCTGTGCCAGATAATGCCAGCCCCGATTATCGTGGGCAACTGCGTTAGCTACAACGCTGCTCTATCGCTGATGAAAGAGGGCATCTCCGGCATTCTCATCGGCGTAGGGCCCGGGGCTGCATGCACCACGAGGGAGGTTACAGGGGTCGGCGTTCCCCAGGTGACAGCGACTATGGATTGTGCCGCCGCCAGGGAATACCACCTTCAGGAGACCGGTAAGTATGTTGCCGTTATCACCGATGGCGGTTTTCGTACCGGCGGAGATATTTGCAAGGCCTTCGCCTCCGGCGCCGACGCCGTGATGCTGGGGTCGATCTTCGCTCAGGCCAACGAGGCCCCGGGACGAGGTTATCATTGGGGCATGGCCACCCCCCACGCGGCATTGCCCAGGGGAACAAGAATTAAGGTGGGCACCACCAGCAGCCTGGAGCAGATACTATTCGGGCCAGCCTCGGTCACCGGCGGAACTCAGAACCTCATCGGAGCGCTACGAACCTCGATGGGCATGTGCGGTGCGCGCTCCATCAAGGAGATGCAGCGCGTGGAGATGGTGCTGGCTCCATCGATAAAGACAGAGGGTAAATTCTTCCAAGCACAACAAGGGAGATAATCCTGAACCCCCGCTGACGTTTCAATCAATAACAGGTGATTATGATGTCCGTACTTCTATATGAGAAAAAGGGTAGGATCGCCTATATCACCCTGAACCGCCCCGAGAAGCGAAATGCCCTAAATTACGAGCTGCTGGGTGAGCTGGAGAAGGCATGGATAGACTTCCGTGATGATGACGACCTGTGGGTGGCCATCCTTACCGGAGCTGGGACCACGTTCTGCGCCGGGCTCGACCTCAAAGAGCGGGCGGCACAGGGATCATTCCTAAAACCGGGAGATAATCTAAACCCTCTATGCCCCGGTGCTCTTAAGGTCTGGAAACCCATCATCGTTGCTGTCAACGGCCCCGCATACGCCGCAGGCTGGCTTCTGGCCATGGAATGCGACCTGAGGATAGCCAGCGAGTACGCCCGCTTCGCCATCACCGAGGTGCAGGTAGGACTCGCCGCCATCGGTAGCGCCCACCTCCCTCGCTATATACCAACAGCAATAGCTATGGAGATGCTCCTCACCGGCGACCCGATAAGCGCTCAGCGAGCGTACGAGGTAGGTTTCCTCAATAAGGTGGTTTCAGATGAGGAGCTTATGCCTGCCGCCACCGCTTTGGCGGAACGCCTGTGTAAAAATGCCCCCTTAGCGCTAAGGCTAACCAAGGAAGCAGCATTCAGGAACATCTACCCTACTGATGAGGAAGCAACGGCTAGCAACACAATCATGGCTGCGTCCCTGGCCAGTGAGGATATCATAGAGGGAATGATAGCCTTTTCTGAAAAAAGGCCGCCCGTATGGAAGGGCAAGTAATTTATCGCACTCGTCCTGAAACCAGCCTTATATTGCACTCTTAACAAAAACTAGAGAGGTGAGGTCACAATGAAGAAATCCTTAGTATCTGGATTGATGGTTGCCCTGATAGTAGTTGGTATCGCGATGGGATGTGGAAACGGAGCAGCCGAGCTGCCGGAAACCTATCAG
>JAIWEW010000222.1:0-1692 GCA_048632005.1 bacterium | reverse complement strand
CGTCACTAATGCTCCTCGCAACGACGGGATAAAACAAATAAGTATTAAAAGACCGCTGAAAAAGAGGTGCAGGATACTTCCTGCCGGGGGTCTGGGGGTGTCCCCCAGTTTAAAAAAGTCCCCCAAGATTGGGGGATATAGGGGGTTGATTGAGACTATTTCAGCAGTCTCAGAACTTTACCTCTCAGTGTCATCAACTTCAACCGAACAGAACCGTATAGAGAATTTGCTTGCCGATAGATACAAGATATGATATATTTGTTCGAATAAGATACATGAGTTTATGTAATGAAACGCCAGGTACTTATATACCTCCTGATAGGTGCTGCTGCGGGGATGCTGGCCGGGCTTACCGGCGTGGGTGGCGGGGTGTTCCTGGTGCCTCTAATGGTCGGGCTCCTGGCCATGGCGCAGCATCAGGCCCATGGCACCTCGCTTGCTGTGATGTTTCCCATTGCCCTCGTTGGCGCAATTACCTATGCAATCTATGGCCATATTCTGGGGAGCATAGAGTGGGAGATCATCTTGGGGTTAGCTTTAGGAGGCTTAGTGGGGGTAGTTTTGGGGGCAGTGTTGATGGTAAGGGTGCCGGCGAGGCATCTCAAGTGGATATTCGGTCTCTTTTTGATGGTCGTAGGCTCTTTTATGATCATAAACACTTAATTGGAGTGCTTGGGGATGGAAATCGCTATCGGGATTGGGCTTCTTGCAGGAGTGCTTGGTGGGATGCTGGGTGTCGGTGGTGGGGTGATCTTGATTCCGGGCATGGTTCTCTTACTGGATGTGGAGCAGCATACAGCTCAAGGGGTATCCCTGGCGGTGATCAGCCTAATGGCGCTGGCAGGCACGGTCACGCATTATCGCCATCAGAATGTCAGGATCAAGACAGCACTGTTGATCATCCCTGCCGCAGTAGTCTTCAGTTTTGTGGGTGCTATGGCGGCGGACATGCTGAACGCTTCAATTCTACGTAATATCGTCGGTGGCATTATCATCCTTGTCGGCTTTTTCATGGTGATAAAAGGTTGGCGTACGGAGGGTTAGCGTTGTGAGTGCACTGAGCGAGCTTAACAAAGAAATGGAACATTGTGAGGATTGTGAGCTCTCCAGGCAGCGTAACCGGGTGGTGCCCGGCGAGGGCTCTGAGGCTGCCGACCTCCTCTTTATCGGCGAGGCCCCGGGTTGGCATGAGGATCAGCAGGGTCGTCCCTTCGTCGGGCCGGCGGGACATTTCCTCGATGAGCTGCTCCACTCCATCGGGTTGCGGCGCGAGGATGTGTATATAGCCAATATTATTAAGTGCCGCCCGCCCTCGAATCGCGACCCCCTGCCCACCGAGGTGAAGGCTTGTCGCAGGTGGCTCAATCGCCAGATGGAACTTATTAACCCCAGGGTGATCGTTACGCTGGGGCGCTATTCGCTGGCTCAATTCTTCCCCGGCGATGCCATCGGCAAAGCCCACGGCAAAGCGCGAACAAAGGACGGTATTATCTACTTTAGCATGTATCACCCCGCCGCGGCGCTTCATCAGGGGAACTTGCGCAAGGTCATCACAGAGGATATGCTCAAGATTCCTCCACTGCTGGCTCAAGCAGGAGAAGTCGTGGCAGAGGAGCAGAAACCTGAGCAGTTATCCATGTTCTAAAAGAAAGAGACCGCTGAAAAAGAGGTGCAGGATGCTTCCTGCCTGGG
>JAIWEW010000221.1:0-1711 GCA_048632005.1 bacterium | reverse complement strand
GAGACATACCCTCCCCCTCCAGAGCCTCAATGACTACATTATCGAAGTTGAGGATGAGGGGAGAGCCCTGTGTATCACGGATCATCTGGCAAACCCTGAGTAGGAGTTCCTTCGGCGTCCCAGCGTGAATCCTCAGGTTTAGCTTGGGCTCTAGCATGTTCAGGTCCTGGAATGATTCCAAGACGAGATAGGTCAAATCATTTGTCAGATCCTCGCCGTTGGGCCCCTGACCTCCAAGTGTGATTAATTGGCCAAATCCTGCGTTTCGACCATGGGGCCCTCCAGTGGTCTGATAATCATAGGCATAGTTGTGCTTGATAGAGAAACATTGAAAGAGCTCCTTCATCTCCTCTCTGCTCAGCCGCCCCTCTTCTAGATCCCTTTTATAAAAGGGGTATAGGTACTGGTCGAGCCTGCCGTAGGATATGCCCGGTCCAGGGTATGACTCGGCAATCATCTCTACCATGTGGGAAAACCAAGTAGCCTGCAAAGCCTCGTGAAATGACCTCGCTGGTTTATAGGGAACCCAATCACAGATATCAGCGATCTTTAGAAGCTCTTCCTTTCTTCTGGTTTTAGTCTCAGCATTGGCAAGTCTTCTTGCTTCCTCAGCATAGCGATGGCTGAATTCGCCTATTGCATCGCAGCAGATGATTATCGCTGTTAAGAACTCCTTCTTTTCCTCGGATGCGATCCTCTCGAGATAACCCTCCGCCTCTTCTTTAATTCCTCCAAAGCCTTCTTGTAGCACCTTGGCATGGTTCTGGATGATATGGCCAGGGGTTATGCCACCGCATGAAAGACCCAGGCTAAGTATCCTCTCCGATTTATCGATAAGCTCAGCTTCAGTCCTTGTGAATTCCTCGGTCTCTTCCTCAGTGAGACAGGTTGATAGTGAGGTACAGAACCTACCCCCAACAATGAGTTCGTCGTTTAGTATATCTACTGGCATCTCCTGAAGTACCCTCTGAAAGAAGAGCGCCTTTCTGATGACCAAAGGTTGATCCCAGAAGTGAGAGGGTAAATCCAACTTGATCGCCATTGCTGCTAGTCCATCCCTGTTTGCTTGCAGCACACCTCCCAGCATATCGGGCACCGAAACGAAATCCAGTATCTGATAGACCACATCGTTGGGTAAGCCAGTGGTGAATGACATTACGTTATTCTGGAACTCACGCTCTTCATCCATAAAATAGTAGTCCCTTAGGCGTCTAATCCTTGGTGATAGCATCTTTGATACTTCCCAGATCTTCTGCACAGCCATGACCTTTACTCCTCCTTTGTCAACTCTATACCTGTAGAGCAGGGCACCCAGAGGTGAGCGGTATTATACCACAAATGGACATAAAAAATGGAGTGCATCTAATCAACTTGATAGTAAAGCTGTACAAATTTATGGGTCCGAACCGGTGGGTAAAAGTTATGTAGTTATTAAATTGGAACGTGAGGTTGTGCTGGCATGTTAAGGGGCTACCCACTATAAGGTAGCCCCTATAATCTTGCGAGCTTGACGTTCACTTATATACTTACTCTTCATCAGCTCCTCAGAGATAGCCTCGACAGCATTCCAATGAGACCCGAATTCTAGAAGGTTTATCGTGCGTTGCCAGAGCCAGTTGACGAAAGCTCTAGCTTCTTTATCCTCGTTACATAAATAGATGGCTAAGTCATGAGCCTGTGTCGTATCATTTTCACTGCCTTTCCAGTATGT
>JAIWEW010000220.1:0-1810 GCA_048632005.1 bacterium | reverse complement strand
GAGCGAAGCAATCTCAACAAAACAATCCCAAGAGATGCAGGATGCTTCCTGCCAGGGGTCTGGGGGTGTCCCCCAGAAATACATCACAGGGCGGGGGGTGGGAAAAGACAAGTTCCTCCTTTACAGACTCTTGCGAGCGGAGCGAAGCAATCCCACCCTCGTATTTTTAATATCCCGGCACCACTGAGATTGCTTCGGCACTACGTGCCTCGCAATGACAAGTGAAAGAACGCCTCCGAATGACAGTAAAAATAGGCCGGAAGTGATGCGTCGCCAATGTCCAGGACACCGCACAACGCTCATTGACCTTTGTAAGCCACATTGTTATCATTAAGAGCAGCGTGGCTGATGTCCAACCATTTCATGGTCTTCGTTATAATATCGAGCGGATCGACGACCTTTCCGCTGTAATTTGCCCCCCTTATGATGTAATCTCCCCTGAGGAACAGCTTCTCTATCACCGCAGCAGCCCCTACAATGTAATCAGGCTCGAATACGGAGAGGAGCGACCAGTTGATAGCTCCGAAGATAATAAATATACCAGGGCTGCCGCGACAATGGCCGGTTGGCTCAGGGAGAGTATACTAACTCGGGAGGAGTATCCCGCCTTCTACCTGGTGGAGCACCGCTTTTCCTATCAAGATGCAGTAAGGAGCCGATTCAGCCTTATCGCCCGGGTAAGGCTGGAGGAGCTTTCGGCCAACAGCCAGATTCGTCCCCATGAGATGACCATGAGGAAGCCCGGAGAGGATCGCCTACACCTTCTCAAGTCATGCCACGCCAACCTCAGCCCAATAATGGGATTGTTTCGCCATCGGGAGGAAGGAATTCAATCGCTGTTCCCCGACACGATAAATAAGCCTGCCATACACGCGGCAGACCGCTACGGGGTGGCCTATGCAATGTGGGTTGTAAGCGACAAGGAGGCTATCGCCAGGGTATCCGATTTCTTCGCCAATAAGAATCTGTACATTGCCGATGGGCACCATCGCTATGAGACCGCCCTTGCCTATAGTCAGGAGCAGCGTGCAATACAGCCCTCTTGCACCGGGGAGGAGGCATTTAACTTCGTGATGATAACCCTAACCGCTGCTGAAGACCCAAACCTCATCATGATGCCCACCCACCGCCTGGTGCGGGGGCTCAACACAGAAAGGCTGGCTCGACTGAAGGCTGAGTTAAGCGCCTATTTCGACGAGGAGTTGCTCTCGCCCTACTCAACCGCATCTGAAACCCTGAAAGGCTGGCTAAAAACCCTGAAGGAGCAGCAGGTGACAGCGTTCGGTCTATATGGTCTGGATGGGCCGCACCTCTGCTTGCTGAGGGCGAAAAGGGAAATGATGCCAGTAGCCCAGCCAAGCTTGTTGCAGGATTTGGATGTCCATATACTTCATCAGCTGGTTTTTCGCCAGATCCTCGACATTGATAGCCAAGAAAAGGCGGAGGATTGTCTGGCTTTTACCCGCGATGGTTTGGATGCCCTCTCCCGGGTGGACTCGGGGGATTATCAGCTAGCCTTTCTGCTCAATCCAACCCCGATCTCCACCGTGCTGTCGGTAGCCGATGAAGGAGTGAGGATGCCCCAAAAGTCAACCTACTTCCACCCCAAGACGCCAGCCGGCCTTGTGATCAACCCGCTCCGGGACGATTCTTTCTACTCCGCAGTCCTTTAGAGAATGCTGAAATAGTCTTGATCAACCCCCTATATCCCCCAGTCTTGGGGGACTTTTAAAGCTGGGGGGCACCCCCAGACCCCCCGCAGGAAGGATACAGCACCGCGTTTTAATATTTGAACTTGTCATTCAATTAA
>JAIWEW010000219.1:0-1811 GCA_048632005.1 bacterium | reverse complement strand
TCATCGCTGATGAAACACCGGACGATGTATCAAGGGAGGCTGACTTTTCAGTTAATGGGGTGAGCGATGTGGCACGCTTTCTTAAGTGGCTTGCTGGAGTTGCTCCAGTGCTAAGGCAGTGACATCACTAAGCTGACGGTGAAGCCACCAGGAAAGATCTTCCTCTTCGATAGCTTTCTTCATGGAAGCAGCTCGCTGGCTCTTTTCTTCAGGGGACATCGTTAGCGCCCGGTAAATTGCATCCGCCGCTCCCTCCAGGTCGCAGGGTGTTACCGAAAGGGCGCTCTTCCTGAGCTGTTCAAAGGCCCCTGCAGTCTCCGACAGCACCAACACTCCATCCCGAGTATTGACCATGGGCCCTTCTTTAGCTACCAGATTCATGCCGTCGGACACCGGGTTTACCAGGAGTACGTCGTAGAGACGCATGGCAGCTAGGGCTTGAGTATAGTTATTCTCATAAAACACCGTAATTGGCTGCCACTCATCGTTGCCGTATTTGGTATTGATAGCTACGATTGCCTCGTCGACCTCCTCAGCATATCTCCGGTATTGCTTGATTCGGCTGCGCGTGGGAACCAGAAAGGCGAGGAACCTGACCTTGCCAAGGAGATCGGGATAGCGCTGGAGTAGTATATCGAATGCCCGGAAGCCGCGCACGATGTTCTTGCTGGGCTCCAACCGGTCTACACGAACGATGGTTTTTTCTCCCAAATAGGGTTGAAGCTTCTCCCCATATTCTTTAAACAATGGTGACCGGACTTGCCGTCGCAAGTTAGCGACATCAACGGAGACAGGATACGATCTGACCTTGATCTGACGGCCATTAAGTAGAATATTGCGGTCACGATAATCAACCTCAGCCTCTTCAATAAAAACTTCACAGGTATGCAGGAAGTTATGGACATCCCCCTGGGTTTGAAGGCCCACAATATCGCTGGCGCAAAGCCCCCTACAGATAGCATCACACATGTCGCGGGACAGGAGCTGCCAATAACGAGGGCCAGGCCAGGGTATATGAGTGAAGTGTTGAATGATGGCATTGGGGATTTGTTCTCGGATGTAACCTGCGGCTAGATACAGATGATAGTCATGGAGCATAACCAGTGGAGGTAAGTCACTATCTGAGGCTTCGGCAATCACCGCGTTGGCGATGGTCTGGTTCACAGGTATATAACCGTTCTCCCAGGCATTACGAACACGAGCATCGATATTGGGAGTATGAGAGGAGTTCCACATATGGTGCTGCAAGAACCACAGCAGCGGGTTACAGATTACGCTATAGAATTGGTAATATGTACTCCCCGAAGAAACTACAAAGCGAAGGTGAAGGTTGTGTCCTTCTATTGGAGCCTTGAAACGCCTACCGTGTGCCAATTCCGCAGCGCGGCGATCTCCCTCACCCATGGCGCTGGCGATCCAGGTGAGGTCCATGTATTGACCTACGGCACTGAGAACAGTGACTACACCACCGCTGCCCCGGCGCCCTTTAAGATTACCCGCTTCATTAAGAGAATAATCGATGGGACCCCGGTTGCTCGCGATAATGAGGTTCCTGTGACCTTGAAGGTCTTTACATAACGTTTGCAACGGAGGTCTACTAGCTTCGGGTGGCATTGTTTCTCCCAATGAACCCGATTCTTTATTTGTTGATTTAGCTTGGGTTAAGCGCTCGATTGAACGTGTCATAGGCGGGTGTCAAAAGCTTATCATGCAAGCTTGCCATTGTCAAGCTGAGGCAGGATCATTAATGCGTGAGTTCATATTGAAAGGACCGCCTGATGGGTGATAATCCAAGCGAATCAGCTTAGCTT
>JAIWEW010000218.1:0-1877 GCA_048632005.1 bacterium | reverse complement strand
CAGAATGTTATGAGATGGAGCTTGGAGAGCCAGATGAGTCCGGCCGGAGGCGCCCTATCACCAAAGAGGGCAGCGAGTTCATGCTGGAGGTTGATACCGTAGTCATTGCCCTGGGCACTACCCCCAACCCGTTAGTACCCACCACTACACAGGGGCTGGACGTCACCAAACGGGGCACAGTGGTCGCCGATGATAAGGATGGCAAGACCACCAAGGAGGGTGTGTGGGCAGGTGGCGATGTGGTTACCGGCGCTGCCACCGTTATAAGCGCCATGGGGGCGGGAAAGAGGGCGGCGGCTTCTATCGATGAATACCTCAGGCTGCAAGGAGACTGACATGACCGGGATTGCTGAGACGACCAAGGTGAAGATAACCATCGACGATAGAGAGATTCTCGCACCCGTCGATAAGACTATTCTAGATTAACGCTTAGCCCATGATTCCCCAATCCCCGAAAAATACCATAAGTCCTCGTCAAGCCATGGGCTGCCTGACTCCGCCTAAGTTTGTATAATGCTGAAAAGAATATCAAAGAAAATTGTTGTACCACCCCTAGAGTTAGAATTTCCGGCATTGGAGTGGTACCCGAAATTGGGTGGCCCCGCTGTTATAGCCTACAGCATTGTGACAGGTGAAGCTCCGACCACCAACCCTGAAGCGTACCCTTGCCTTGTCCGAGAGGGCTACGCCTGGGGCTGGCGGCTGCAGCCACGCTGCCTTGATAGCTTCAGAAGAGGATACTGCTACCATAACTTCTGATTATAGCATCGCAGGCTAGTTATACAGATCGGCTCCTATAAAACTCTCTAGATTTCCCAATTATTGAGCAAAGAGCATGGCTCATCGGGTCACCACAATATGGTAGAATGAAAGTGCCGTTCGTGACGGAAATCCGAAATTATAAGCATCCGGGAGGTATCATGCGTATTCTAGTGCTGTGTCAGGGTCCCTATGGTAAAAGAATACTTGAACACATCAAGAAATCGGGGCCACAGGACTGGAAAATAGAGGTTTTCAACCCCCCGGGTCCATTGCCCATTGTCATCGATGATCCGGAAGAGTTCCTACCGCCAGAGATTCTGCAGGCTGACCTGCTACTGGCACTGAGCGAATCGCCCAGGACAGCGCAGCTCGTGCCCGCGATTGCGAGGCTCTCAGGGGTGAAGGCAGTCATTATGCCTATCGACAATTCATCGTGGTTACCACCCGGCTTAAAGATCCAGATAGAAGAAGAGATTGTCAATATGGGGGTGACTGCTGTCTTCCCCAAGCCTTTCTGCACACTTACCGAAAGAACCGCTGGTTTTGGCGATGATATTGAATCCCATGAGGACCAGCATGTAGCTTCCTTTGCCACGCACTTTGGCAAGCCCAAGCTGAAGATCAAAACAGATGTGCAGGGCGAAAAGATAGCAGCGATCAAAGTTGAAAGAAGTGCCCCTTGTGGCTCCACTCACAGGGTTGCTGAAAAGCTTATCGGTGTAGCGATAAACGAGGCAGTACCACAGGCAGGTCTCAACGCCTTGCACTATCCTTGTCTCGCATCTATGGCGATGGAACGCACTGGTGACACTCTGATGCATATCTCGGGACATGTAGTTAATGAAGAAGTGAACCGGGAGCTACAGTCATATTATAGGTCGAAGAGTTGAAGGGGCTTGACTGCAAGCGGAGCTGAGAAACAACGAACAAGTGCAAGGATAAAAGTGGAGCATGTCTATGATTTAAAACTTAGCCGATGACTTTGATGAGAAGAGTCTTCTGGGTAACAAGGGAATCAATTTAGTTACGAAAACCAAGCTAGGACTTCCGGTGCCTCCAGGGACTGTCGGCTACAGCAAGAAAAGTGGTAAGGAGGGAAGTATTATGGAGCGCTG
>JAIWEW010000217.1:0-1889 GCA_048632005.1 bacterium | reverse complement strand
GGTTATCCCCGCAATCGGTCAATCTCCCGACCTTTCTTTTATTGGTTCAGACAGCCAGATTGAGTTTAGTAAAAAGTCTACTATCAACACAGATAAGGAGACTCTACAAACAAATAACCCCGGCGTATTTGCTTGTGGGGACGCAGTACTAGGTCCTGCTACTGTAATCGAAGCTATCGCTGCCGGTAAAGAGGCGGCCTTATCTATCGATAGATATCTTAGGGGTGATGACCTTCAACTCGGTAGAAAAAGAGACTTTACCGAGGTCGAGGTTTCCATCGAAGGCAGAGAAAAAAGCCAACGTAAACAAACCCCAAAGCTCTCCCCTGAAGAGAGGGTAAAAGATTTCCGTGAAGTGGCACAGAACTGGGAAAATGATGTGGCAAAAGCAGAGGCTGAAAGATGTCTTGATTGCGGAATTTGCAGCGAATGCTATCAGTGCGTTGTAGCCTGCCAGGCTAATGCTATTGACCACAGCATGAGGGAGGAATTATTGGAGCTGGAAGTAGGGTCGCTGGTCTTGGCCCCCGGATTCGAGCCCTTTGATGCGACCATCAAGCCGGAATACGGATACGGGCGGATGCCAAACGTTGTTACCAGCATGCAGTTCGAGCGCATCCTTTCTGCCTCAGGCCCGTTCCAGGGTCAGGTAGTGCGGCCTTCCGATGGCAAACACCCGGTGAAGATAGCATGGATCCAATGCGTGGGCTCGAGGGATGAAACCTGTGGCAGGGATTACTGCTCTTCCGTTTGCTGCATGTATGCGACAAAAGAAGCCATCATCGCCAAAGAGCATGCCGGCGAAATAGAGCCCACGATTTTCCACAATGATATAAGGGCTCATGGCAAGGGCTTTGAGCGATACTATGAATCGGCGAAGAATAAATTCGGCGTGCGCTATATTAAGAGTACAGTCTCCGGAATAAAGGAGTTGCAACAAAGCAATAACCTGCTCCTGGACTATTCAGGCGATGATGGGCGTAAGGTTCAGGAAGTGTTCGATATGGTGGTGCTTTCCGTCGGATTGGTCCCTTCAGCAAGCACTAAAGACCTGGCCGAGAAGCTGGCTGTAGGTCTTGACAGGTTCGGCTTCTGCGAAACAGAGGAGCTCAGGCCGAATATCACTTCGCGCCCCGGGATCTACGTGGCCGGTGCTTTCGATTCTCCGATGGATATCCCCGAGTCCGTAATGCATGCCAGCAGTGCTGCTTACCTTGCCTCCCAGGCCATCGTTGATGCTCGCGGGACGCTGGTAACCGATAAGGAGTATCCCCCTGAGATAGATATAACTGGCCAGGAACCACGGGTGGGGGTATTTGTCTGCCGTTGCGGGACAAACATCGCACGGGTGATCGATGTGCCCGGCGTTGCTGAATATGCCAGGGGTCTTCCATACGTAGTGTATGCTGAAGAGAATCTCTATACCTGCTCTACCGATACCCAGACCAGGCTTGTGGAGGTTATTAAGGAGAATAACCTTAACCGCGTTGTGATAGCTTCCTGCAGCCCACGAACGCATGAGCCACTTTTTCAGGACACCATTCGCGAAGCGGGTTTGAACAGATTCCTGTTTGAAATGGCCAATATCAGAGATCAGTGCTCCTGGGTTCACGCCACACACAAACCAGAAGCCAATGAGAAGGCCATAGACCTGGTGAGGATGGCTGTAGCCCGTGCCGTTAACCTGGAACCACTGCACGAATCGACGGCGCCGATTAAGCGAAATGCTGTTGTAATAGGCGGGGGGCTCGCAGGAATGACTGCGGCCCTCGGTATTGCCTCACAGGGGTTCGAAGCTGTCCTGATCGAACGAGAGAACGAGTTGGGCGGAAATCTGAGGCATATTCACTACACATTGGAGGGCTCCGATCCTCAGGCTTTGCTCTCCT
>JAIWEW010000216.1:0-1892 GCA_048632005.1 bacterium | reverse complement strand
CTGAGGGATGGATGGAAGAGGAAGAGAAACGCTACCACTGTCCTCACTGTGATTATGTAGTATTCAGGGGAGTAAAAAAGTGTCGTAATTGCCAGAGTCCACTTGACCTCGATTGAGCAATTATTAAGTCTAAGCCAATGGATGATATCTTAGCTAGCTCGTGGAAACAGGTTGAACAGATAGTAAATACAGCCCTGTCTGAGGACCTTGTCTCCGGTGATATTACTACTGCGGCACTCATACCCCCCGACCTTGAGGGGAGAGCGTCTATTCTAGTCAAAGCGGAAGGCGTGTCGGCGGGTATAGAAGTAGCTCAAGCGGTCTTTAAGGTTGTGGACTCTGCTTTAACAGTTGATTTACTAATTCAGGATGGAGCAAGGATTCGCAGTGGGGATGCGATAGCAACCATCTCTGGTAAGGTAGCGAGCATTCTACAGGCAGAACGCACCGCGCTTAATTTCCTCTGCCACTTAAGCGGTATCGCTACCGAGACGGCGCGATATGTCGAGGCGGTAAGTGGTTTGAAGGCTAAGATTACCGATACCCGGAAGACCACGCCGGGGATGAGGATGCTGGAAAAATATGCAGTGCGCATGGGTGGTGGTAGGAGCCACCGGCTGCACCTGGGCGATTGGGTGCTTATCAAGGACAATCACTGGGCGGCGCTTCGTTCTCTCGGTATAGGGGTTAAAGAAGCGATTGAGCTGGTACGTCAGAGTTCATCACTTAAGGTAGAGATCGAGGTGGGTAACATTGGTGAGGCCGTAGAGGCACTGGACGCCGGCGCCGATATTATTATGCTCGATAATATGGCAGTTGGGGAGATGAAGAAGGTGGTTGAGCTTGCCCGGGGGCGCACTTTGATAGAGGCATCCGGCGGCATCACCCTGGATAATGTGCGTCAGATTGCCGAGGCCGGTGTAGACCTTATCTCCATAGGCGCTATTACCCATTCGGCAAAGGCCCTGGACCTGAGCCTGGAGCTAGAAACCGGGCACTAAATCGATATGGCATACGATACCATAATTTCCGATTGGAACGGAACGATAACGAAGGATAATGACGAGAAAGCCATTCTCGAGACTATAGCAAAAGACCTCTTTAAAGCTTCTATCCCCTTTCATTTAGCCAGGGCAGCTCGCCTCCTCAACGTTAGGGCGGAATTGCAAACCCTATACTGGCAAGGAAGTCAGGACGCCGAATTTGATTTCGCCACAGAGATGTTCAAGATTTACAATTCACATGTAATAAACGGGCTTCCTATATCCTTCATTCACCGTTCAGTAAATAGATATGCAGCAAGGAAGGAAACCCAGAATAAGCTTGACCGCAGGATTCTGAGGCCGATCCGCTCTTTTCATCAAGGGGGAAAGGCCACGGGTATCCTTTCATCCGGCTATGGATACGGAATCGATCGGATTCTCTCTGTTGTCGGATTTAGGCGCTGCTTTGATTTCCGCATAGCAAATTCGTTTAAACAGGAAGGTGGTAGGGCAACAGGATTTCTATTGAAGATTTATAAGAATAAACATCAATTACTTCTAGAAGCCCTCAGTCATAGAAATCTTGATGAGAACAGGACAGTTTATATAGGTAACAGCGAAGATGATGAGGGCTGTTTTGCCATTGTCAGGTATCCCATTGTGGCATTCTTAGCCGCGGATGAGCTAAAGGAGAGGTGGGCATCGCGGTATAACGCTTTTGTGCCGGAAGATGAGAGGGACCTGGTGAATTACTTAAGTAGCATATAGAGACCGCTGAAAAAGAGGTGCAGGATACTTCCTGCCGGGGGTCTGGGGGTGTCCCCCAGCTTTAATAAATCCCCCAAGATTGGGGGATTAGGGGGTTGATTGAGACTATTTCAGCAGTCTCTATAAATTGCAGCGCTCAAT
>JAIWEW010000215.1:0-1933 GCA_048632005.1 bacterium | reverse complement strand
TCAAAACCAATGATATAGAGAAGGCAGAGGAGATCTTGAAATCGCTATCGGTTGACTAGTAAGAGACTGCTGAAATAGTCTCAATCAACCCCCTAACCCCCCAATCTTGGGGGGTTTTTTAAAGCTGGGGGACACCCCCAGACCCCCGGCAGGAAGTATCCTGCACCTCTTTTTCAGCGGGCTCAATAAGCTTTTCAATGTCACTCGATAAAGACAGCCACTGACTAACAAAGGTTGAATTGTTTGGCCGCTGCCTTAAATCCCTGTAACGAACCTTCAATTACCCGGTCCTCAACGCAATAGGATATGCGAAAGTATCCCGGAGCACCAAACCCCTTCCCTGGCACCACCAGAACATTGTACTTCTGCAACTCCTTGACGAAGGCCGCATCATCCTCAATGGGGGACTTGGGTAACATGTAAAAAGCTCCTGTTGGCTTTACTATAGAATAGCCCATCTCGATAAGATTATCGTACAGAAGGTCCCTCTTCCGCACGTACTCGTCTATGTCAACCCAAACATCCTGCAGTGCCCGAACCACGTTCTGCATAAGCGCTGGAGCGTTGACAAAACCAAGCACGCGATTACAGAATACGAATCCGTTGAATAACTCATCTCGACCGTCATACTGGGGGTTGACGGCGACATAGCCTATGCGCTCCCCGGGCAGGGCTAGATCCTTTGAGAAGGAGGTTGTAACGACAGTCCGGGGATGATACTGAAATACATATGGGCACTCAACTTCATCGTATACCAGCCTGCGATATATATCATCGCTGATAAGGAAAATCTCCGTCCCGAGTTCCCGTTCCTTTTTATCTAATAAGTTACCTATTCCCCTCAATGTTTCATCACTGTAGACCACGCCCGTCGGATTATTGGGCGAGTTCACCAACACCGCCCGCGTTTTAGGGGTAATGTTTTCCTCCAGAATCTTCAAGTCCGGCACAAACTGGCTATCCGAAGGAACAATACGGGGGATACCCTGGGCATTATCTATATAGTAAATGTATTCCACAAAATAGGGCGAGAAGATTATTACCTCATCTCCAGCCTCTAAGATGGTTTTGAGCACCACATTGATCCCTCCAGCAGCACCACACGTCATCACTACCTCATTCTGGGAAAAAGGTAGTCCGGTCACGGATGAAAGGTGCTCCGCGACGGCAGCACGCGTCTCCGGATAACCGGCGTTGGGCATATAGCGGTGCATACCTGCACTCGGTTCATTTACCCACCTGCGAAGCTCCTGGTGAAATTCATCAGGCGGCTCCATTACCGGATTACCCAGAGTAAGGTCGAAAATATTGCTCTCGCCGAATCTCTTCTTGAGAGCGATTCCCTCTTCAAACATCTTCCTGATCCAACCCCCCTCCGCCATCTGCTGCTGTAACTTTCGTGAGATCGCCATCGGCCTACCTCCCCATCGATCCGCTATTCAGCGCCTAATGATAGTACGATTGTGCTGCTCGTTTCTTACGTGGCTCCATCCTGAGTTCAACCAGGCCTCTTTATCCTCCCAGGGTAATAAGAGAGCCTGCTGAAATAGTCTCACCCCCAAATCCCCCAATCTTGGGGATTTTATTAAGCTGGGGGACACCCCCAGATCCCCGGCAGGAAGTATCCTGCACGTCTTTTTCAGCGGTCTCTAAGAATATGAGCGAACCACACTCATTTGAGTTGCCTCTTGTACCTTTCTCCTGAGTGGATCATGGCATGCGCTCCACGAGTATTGGTATGAGTTGTGTAACTGCCGCTATTTAAACCAGCCGTAAGCCCTAAATAAACCTGCCCACGGCCTCCGCGATAGTTCTCAGCTCGGTCATCAACCGCTTGAAATCGGAGATCGTCAAAGATTGCAGGCCGTCCATCAAGGCTTCTTGCGGATTGGGGTGGACCTCTATCAGTAAACCATCCGCCCCGGCTGCTATC
>JAIWEW010000214.1:0-2037 GCA_048632005.1 bacterium | reverse complement strand
CCCACATATTTTATTCACCTTACCCCCCAGACCTGATTGTATCGGGGCATCTCTTTTTCAGCACTCCCTATGAATATAGCCCCTTCTCCCTGATATAAAGCTCCACCGTATTGGGAACCAGGCCTGTGATGGGGAGATCTCGGGCAACACGCTGCCTTATAACGGAAGAGCTTATGTCGATCAGCGGATTGTCAAGGATAATAAAGCGTTGGGCGATTCCGGGGATGTTCCGCTCCAGGTGCTTCAGGTCAATGGCACGATATCCGGGACGCTTTGCCCCAACCAATCGGCACATGGTAATTATCTCCTCCGGCTTTCTCCAACTGAGAATCTCCGCTACGGCATCCAGGCCGAGGATGAAGTAAAGGTTTGCCTCCTCGCCAAGCTCACGTCTTAAATCGGTAAGGGTATCCACGGTGTAGGTCGGGCCAGCACGCCTTAAATCAATGCTCGATGCGTGAAAGTAAGGGTTGGAGACGATAGCAATCTTGATCATGGCTATGCGATCCTCCCCTGGGGAGATGTCCCTATACTCTTTGAGCCAGGGCTCGCCGGCGGGGACGAAGATCACCCGCTCCAGCCCCAATTTAAGCCTGGCCTCCTCGGCGATAATGAGGTGACCGTTGTGGATCGGGTCGAAGGTTCCGCCCAGCACACCGATATTCTGCAATTTTGGAATCACTCCCATTTCATCTCTACCTTGCCGAACCGGACCGTGTCTCCCGGTTTCACCCCGACATTTTTAAGGGCCTTGGCTACCCCCATCCTGGTGAATTGATTCCTGATATAGGCCCGCGCCTCCGGGTTCTGCAAATCCATCCTGGATAATAGCTTTTCCGCCCTGGATGATGAGACAATGAAGACTTCCCCCTTCATGGAAACAGTAACCCTCTCCTTCCTCGGCTGGGGACGAAATACTGTTATCGCCTCTACAGGCTTAGGCGTGGCAATGCTGTCCAGCATCTCACATGCCTTCGCCATTAACTGCGAAACTCCCTCGGTTGTCGCCGCAGAGATGAAGAAGAGGGGCGCTTCTCCGTTTCCAAGCTCCTTTTCCAATTCGGGGATGCGCTCAAGGACATCCGGTAGATCGATCTTGTTAACCGCCACCAGCTGCGTCTTCGACGCGAGCACCGGATTGAACAGGGCCAATTCCTCATTGATCTGGTTCATGTCGGCACGCGGGTTAGCCGAACTGCCATCCAGCAGATGAATAAGCACCCTGGTACGCTCGGCATGACGCAGGAAATCATGCCCCAGTCCCAGGCCTCGGTGCGCCCCCTCGATAAGCCCGGGGATCTCGGCAAGCACAAAGGAGTTGTATCCTACATCTACCACACCCAGAATTGGCTCTGTAGTGGTAAAAGGATAGGCGGCAATCTTCGGCCGCGCAGCAGATGCCGCTGCAAGGAGAGTAGACTTGCCCACGCTGGGTTGGCCGATGATCCCGACGTCGGCAATCAGTTTCAGTTCGAGGATCAGCGAGGCCTCTTCCCCCACCTCCCCCTTTTGGGCAATGCGTGGTGCCTGATTGACCGGAGTGGCAAAACGGGTATTTCCATAACCGCCACGCCCCCCCCGCGCTACCATAACCCGTTGCCCATCCACTGCCATGTCTACCAGCAATTCCCTTTCACCTTCGCGCTCTTTATAAATGAGCGTACCCTGGGGTACCTTGATATTGAGGTCACTGCCATTCTTGCCATGCCTTTTCCTGCCGGAGCCATTTTCACCCCGTTCCGCAGTAAACTGCCTTCTTCCCTGATAGTACTTAAGAAGGGTATTCATCCCTCTATCTGCAACAACGAAAATAGTGCCACCATGGCCCCCGTCTCCGCCATCGGGACCACCATAAGGAACATACTTCTCCCGGCGAAAGCTGATAATGCCATTGCCGCCATCTCCTGCTCTAACGTAGATATCGGCTTTATCAATCAATACAGTTCACCTGTTCTTATTAAGACTGCTGAAATAGTCAAAATCAACCCCCTAATCCCCCAAGATTGGGGGACTTTTAAATCCGGGGGACACCCCCAG
>JAIWEW010000213.1:0-2049 GCA_048632005.1 bacterium | reverse complement strand
TAATGAACCTGGTCGCTTTTTTCCAGGGCGATCAGGTATTCCTCTCGATCTCAAAAGCAAAGAAGCTTGAGCGCAGTGACCACCCCAGGCTGTTTAATACGGTAGAGGAGATGACGATAGCTTCCGGGCTTCCCAAGATGCCCGATATTTATATTATTGATGAACCTGCTCCCAATGCCTTTGCCATGGGAAGAGACCCGAATAAAGCGGCCATAGCCGTTACCTCGGGACTTTTACAAAGGCTCAATCGCGACGAGCTCCAGGGCGTGATCGCGCACGAGATAGGGCACATTAAGAACCGTGATGTCCTTCTCATGACCATAAGCGGCATCACGATGGGTGCTATAGTTCTACTTGCCGACTTTGCGCTAATATACCTGATACTTGGAGGAGCTGGCGGAGGGCGCAGGAGTTCCTCCTCTGGCGGCGGCGGACAGGGGCAGATAATCATACTTATCGTGGGTATAGCGTTCATCATTCTCGCCCCAATAATCGCCAGGCTTCTATATTTCGCCATGTCGCGGAAGCGAGAATATCTTGCCGATGCTTCATCAGCTCTCTACACCAGATACCCGGAGGGGCTGGCTTCGGCACTGGAAAAGATTTCCTCGTCCACCAACGTACTCAAATCCGCTAATCGCGTTACTGCTCCGATGTATATTATTAATCCATTACATAAACCGGGGTTGAAGGCTAGCGATCTTAGCAGCACCCATCCGCCTACCTCCGAGAGGATCAGGATACTGAGGAGTATGGGAAGCAGCGCCTCGTTTGCGGATTATAATAGGGTATATAGCCAGGTTCATAAGGGGGGAGGGGGAGTTATACCACAATCAGCGCTGGCAGGAGCCGCCGGCCTGGTGGAAACCAGGGGAGCATCGGCTGAAGAAGCCAGACCTGAGAAGATAGAGAAGCTGGAGCGGACAAGGGAGGTCTCTGACCTCGTGGAGAAGCTCAACGACTATACCGCTCTGACCTGTAAATGTGGGGCGAAATTCAAGGTTCCCACCGATTTCAAGGGCAAGAGTATAAAGTGTCCGCGTTGCGGGACAGTCAATCACATCCCCGGAAGATAAAACCGCTGCTCTTAATAGACGTCCGTCCAGCTACTGCTGCCGCAGGGCTCGCCCGTATCCCTGAGCCTGACAGCCTGTTCCAATGCCCCAATTCCTGTTTTGTTCGGTTTTAGCTGGTAGTAAGAGAAAGACCACTAGCAGTTATTAATGCACTCTAAGCCAAGAGAGGCGTTTGGCTATTATCTAGAGAGGTTGTATTTCCTTGAATCCTGGGGTTTATCCTAACGCCTTGGCGATAAAAATCGCTTCATACTGAACATTAATATCATCCAGAAAACCGAAATGACAACCAACGCGGGCCACCATTCTCCGAAGCCGACAACACCTCCAATGCCTATGCATATGAGCGTTATTCCTATGAGCTGCCTGGTGAAGATTAAGCCGTGCATTCGATAGCGACTATTCAGGCACCGGATGGGGAATTCGATAGCTAACATGAATCCGATGGCTATAACTAGATAGGCCCACCATTTGTCCCAGGAAACGGCCCCTAGTGCAGCAAGAATTAAAAATAACCCGTAGCCTAGTCCAGACAGTGCAAATAAGATACCAGAGAGTGGGTCGCGGATCCATTTTTCTTCCATTTCTCACCTCCTGTTCAACATATCACCAACTAGAGTGTGGCAAGTTTATCACAACGAAGACTAGTTTGCAACTACGCCAGGGGCTACTGCCGCTATCTCTGCCAATGCACCGCCTGGTCACCGAATCTGTATGTTTCTTGTTCTAACATCGGTTTGGCTGGAAACTGATTGGGCGAGTGGTGATAGAAGTTCAGGGTCTCAAATCGTCTAATACGCATTCGATTCTACCTAAAGGGGACGAAGGATAAAAATATTGAGACTACTGAAAAAGAGGTGCAGGATACTTCCTGCCGGGGGTCTGGGGGTGCCCCCCAGCTTTAAAAAAATCCCCCAAGATTGGGGGATTTAGGGGGTTGATTGAGTCTGTTTCGGCAATCTCATATTGTGAA
>JAIWEW010000212.1:0-2081 GCA_048632005.1 bacterium | reverse complement strand
TCTGACCCATGGCTACCGCCTTGAGAACGCGGCGCATTATCTTGCCGCTCCTCGTCTTGGGCAACGAGTCCACGAAGTAGACCTCCTCAGGTGTGGCGATAGGCCCGATTACATTTCGCAGATGCTTGCCGATCTCCTTACTCAGCTCAGGTGAAGGCGAAACGTCATGCTTGAGGGTGACAAAGAGGACAATGGCATCCCCTTTTATCTCATCCGGTTTACTTGCCACGGCAGCCTCAGTCACCGCGGGGTGTGATACGGCGGCGTCTTCCAATTCCGCTGTGCCGATACGATGTCCGGCCACCTTTAGAACCTCATCAGCTCTACCCAGGAGCCAGAAATAGCCATCCTCGTCCCGCATAGCGAAGTCGCCGGTGTAGTATGACCCGGGAAAGCGTTTCCAGTAGGAATCCTCATAACGCTGCGGGTCGCCATAAATATCGAGAAGCAGACCTGGCCAGGGCTTCCTTATTATTAGCAGTCCAGTCTGATTTGGTGGCAGCTCGTTTCCCTCGGGATCAACCACGGCCGCATCTATGCCTGGTAATGGGAAAGCCGCAGAGCCCGGCTTAAGAGGCATTGGCTCAATCCCCGGTGTCGGGGATAGCATCGTGCCCCCGGTCTCCGTCTGCCACCAGGTATCGACTATGGGACATCTCTCTTGACCTATGTTGTTGTAATACCAGTACCACGCCTCCGGGTTTATCGGCTCGCCGACACTGCCCAGAAGCTCAAGGCTGGAGAAGTCGTGCTTTTTCAGCATCTCCTCGCCGTGGCGCATGAACATGCGTATTGCCGTTGGTGACGTGTAGAAAATGCTGACGCCGTACTTCTCTATAATATCCCACCATCTATCCACAGTGGGGAAGTCGGGAGCCCCGTCGTACAGGACGATGGCTGCGCCATGGGAAAGGGGAGCATACACTATGGAGCTGTGGCCGGTTACCCATCCCACATCGGCGGTACACCAGTAGACCGACTCCTCCTTTATATCGAAAACCCACTTATATGCCGAGTGGTTGTAAACAAGGTAGCCTCCTGTGCCGTGGACAACACCTTTAGGCTTTCCCGTAGTCCCCGAGGTGTAGAGTATATATAGTGGGTGATTGGACTCCATCGGCTCGGCCTCAACCATCGGATCGGTCTTTTCCAGCAGGTCTGAAAGGTAGAAGTCCCTTCCTTTTTGCATGGGAATCTTCTCCCCTGTTCTTTTAACCACAACTATCTTCTCAATGACAGGCGACAGTTTAGCCGCCTCATCGACTATCTCCTTGAGCGCAAGGACCTTGCCGCGGCGATATGCGCCGTCGGAGGTGATGATAACTTTCGCCCCTATGTCGTTGACCCTGTCCGCTATCGATTGGGAACTGAATCCTGAGAAGATCACAGTATGCACAGCCCCTATTCGGGCGCAGGCGAGCATGGAAATAGGCAGTTCGGGTACCATAGAAAGATACAGGGCGACCCGATCACCTTTTTTAACACCAAGCTGCAGCAGCATCGAGGCGAAACGGTTAACCTCGCGGAAGAGCGTAGAATAGCTCAGCACCCTGGTATCCCCTGTTTCACCCTCCCAGTAAATCGCTACCTTGCTCCTGCGCCATGTATGTACATGGCGGTCAACGCACTGATAGCTGGCGTTGAGCATGCCTCCGACAAACCAGCGCGCGTACGGTGGCTCCCAGTCAAGGACGCGATCCCATGTCTTATACCAGTCCAGTTTACGCGCCTCCTCGGCCCAGAACCCCTCAGGGTCCTGCAGCGAGCGCTGGTGGAGTTCCGCATAGCGCTTTGATGGCCACATACGCTCACCTGTAGGTAGAGAGCTGGCGCTGTCTGATCCGCGATTATCAGTCATGAGATTCCTCCTTCCTCATTTCGTTTCCTTCGTGAGACTGCTGAAATAGTCTCGATCAACCCCCCAAATCCCCCAATCTTGGGGGACTATTAAAGCTGGGGGACACCCCCAGAACCCCGGCAGGAAGTATCCTGCACCTCTTTCACCTCTTTTTAAGTGGTCTCTTGGTGATTATATTATTGTATAACACTGGCAAACAATAGATTAAAATACGTTCTCAAAT
>JAIWEW010000211.1:0-2099 GCA_048632005.1 bacterium | reverse complement strand
TGCGATGTGATGAATACCGAGCCCTTTCCTGAAAAGTGGCGCTCTTTCGGCTGGCATACTATCGAGGTCGATGGACATGACCTGGATCAAATTATCGCTGCCCTTAGCGAGGCGAAAACAATAGAGGGCAAGCCCACCGCCATCATCGCCCACACCATTAAAGGAAAAGGGGTCAGCTTCATGGAGAATAAGGCCGAGTTTCACGGCACGGCTCCCACATCGGAGGAGGCGGAGCAAGCGCTCAAAGAGCTAGAGTAGAAAATGGCTGAGGAGATGTCTATCAGGAATGCCTACGGGAATACCCTGGTCGAGCTGGGCAGGGAGAACGAGAATATCGTGGTGCTCGATGCCGATCTCTCCCGCTCAACGATGACCCACCTGTTCGCCAAGGAATTCCCCGACAGGTTCTTCGATTGTGGCGTCGCCGAGCAAAATATGATGGGCATTGCCGCCGGGCTTGCCGCATGCGGGAAGACGGTATTTGCCAGTACCTTCGCTGTGTTTGCCACTACAAGATGCTATGACCAGGTCAGGGTGTCTATTGCCCAGTCCCATCAGAACGTGAAGATCGTGGCCACGCATGGCGGCATTACCGTAGGGGAGGATGGCTGCTCCCACCACGCCATCGAAGATTTGGCTCTAATGTGCGCCTTCCCTGGCTTTACCGTTATCGTCCCAGCCGATGCTATCGAAGCGGCCCAGGTGATAAGAGCGGCAGCAGCGACCCATGGCCCATTCTATATCAGGCTCGCTCGCCCTAAAATGCCTATCGTATGTAGAGATCATTATAACTTTGCCATGGGCAAAGCGGTGACCATGAGAGGGGGAGGGGATGCGACGGTTATCGCCATCGGTATCATGGTTGACCGGGCACTTCAGGCTGCTGATGCACTGGCGCGGGAGGGCATCGAATTGCGTGTCATCAACATGTCCACCCTCAAACCCCTTGATGAGAAAACGATAGTAAAGGCCGCCGAAGAGACGGGCGCTATCCTCACCGCCGAGGAGCATCTACAACATGGCGGGTTGGGGAGCAGGGTAGCTCAGGTAGTGGCGAAACAGCACCCGGTGCCCATGTCTTTTATGACAATAAAGGACGTATTTTCCTCTTCAGGAAAAGGTGAGGAACTCCTGGAAAAGCATGGGCTCACCGCCACAGGCGTAGTAGAAGAGGTACGCTCGCTGGTGGGGAGGAAGCCCTAAGGCCTGACCTGGCCGTTTCCCATAATGACCCACTTGTACGTCGTGAGCTCTTTTAAACCCATGGGGCCACGGGCGTGAAACTTCTGGGTACTGATTCCCACCTCGGCACCCAATCCGAACTGGCCGCCATCGGTAAAGCGGGTGCTGGCGTTGACGTATACGCAGGCAGCATCAACCTCCTCCAGGAAGCGATGGGCCGTAGAATAGTCCTCGGTGATGATGGCCTCGGAGTGCCCCGAGTTGTAGCGTGCGATATGTTCCAGCGCCTCATCCACAGAGTCCACCACCCTTACCGCTGCAATTAGGGCAAGAAACTCCTTCCCCCAATCGGAATCGGTTGCAGGAACAGCTTTGAAGTTCGATAATATCTTTAACGCCCGCTCATCGCAGTGCATCTCCACCCCGGCCTTGGCCCACTCCGTGGCGATCATAGGGAGGTATCTCTCGGCTATTTCGCTGTGCACCAGCAGGCAGTCCAGGGCATTACAGACAGTGGGGCGCTGCACCTTGGCGTTAAAGGCGATAGCGACCGCCTTTTCCAGGTTAGCGGTGCGATCCACATAGGTATGGCAGATGCCTACGCCGCTGGCGAGCACCGGCATGGCAGCATTCTCGGTAACAAGTGCAACAAGCTGTTCGCCGCCGCGCGGGATGATGAGGTCTATGTTTTCGTTCATCTTAAGCATGCGGCTCACCAACTCCCTCTCGGGGGACTCAATGAACTGGATAGTATCGCCGGGAACCCCGCCCGCCTGAGCCGCCTCCTTAATCACCATGGCCAGGGCGCTATTAGAGCGCAGAGCCTCCTTGCCCCCGCGTAGGATGACGGCATTGCCCGATTTAAGGCACAGCGACGATATATCAACGGTGACATTGGGCCGGCTTTCGAAAATAAC
>JAIWEW010000210.1:0-2103 GCA_048632005.1 bacterium | reverse complement strand
TCTGCTGTTGTTCGGGGTCTCTCTTTTTGAGGGGCCCCTTTTAACTAACATATATGGAATCTAATAAAGAAGAAGATATCCAACCCTATAGCCCGGATAGCTCCGGGTCTAACCTGAATGACCTAAATGTCAAGGTTAAAAAGCCCTATAGTGAGCTTCTGGCCTTAAGCCGGGTCTCAGCTGCTGTCAGTGGGTTATGGGATTTAGATGCTGTCCTTAATGTTGCTCTGGACACCGTGCTTGAGGTTATGAATGGAACAATTGGACAGATACTGCTTGTAGATGAACAGACTCAATCGCTATCCTTGAAGGTTCACCGTGGTCTACCCGAGAAGTATGCTCCTGATATGCGCCTCAAAATAGGCGAGGGTATTGGGGGCAGGGTGGTTCAGACCGGAAGGGCAGTGCTAGTCGAGGACCTCTCCAAAGACTCCCGTGCTGTCTGGCGCGATCTAATCAAGGCAGAAGGTCTTAAGGCATTTATAAGTGTCCCTCTCCGCGCCAAAGACACTGTGCTGGGTGTCTTGAATGTTGCCAGTCGTCTGCCGCATCACTTTACCCAGGACGACATGCATCTATTACACGCAATTGGAGATCAGGTGGGTGTTGCAATTGAGCAAGCTGAGCTATACAACCGGTTGAGAAAGGAGCGGGAGAACTACCGACAGCTTGCCCGTTACATGTTGATAGCCCAGGAAGCAGAGCGGGGCAGGGTTGCCCGAGAACTGCATGATGAAACCAGCCAATCACTTACCGGTCTTTCACTTAACATGCAAGCAATCCTGAATATCGCTAAAGCCTCCAACTTTGGCGATGACGCATTCAAGGCCAAGCTTGAACAGGCCCATGATATCACTTTTCAGCTAAATTCGGAGATAAACAAAATAATGAAATCTCTCAGGCCAACAGCTTTGGATAGCCTCGGACTGGGCCCCGCCATCCGCCAGTACGCAGAGAATCGCCTTCAGTCAGCAGGGATCAAAGTACTAATAAAGCAGGAAGGTATGGAGGAACGCTTGCCTACCGAAGTTGAATTTGGGCTATACCGCATCGCTCAGGGATCCATTTCTAACATAGCTTGGCACTCTCAGGCCAAGAATGCGGTAATTAATATAGGGTGCACTTCAGACGAGCTCGTAATGCAAATCGAGGATGATGGTAAGGGATTCAATGCGTCACAGCCAATTGAGGTGGATGAAAGTGGTCGCGGGCGAGGACTATTCAGTATGAAGGAAAGGGCGAGTCTCCTCGGTGGTACTTGCGATATTCAGTCACAACCAGGGAAGGGTACTAAGATTATAGTGAAGGTGCCCGTATATTGGGATGGAACGCATGCAAAAGATCAAGATACTGATAGTGGATGATCACGCCATTGTTAGAGATGGCATTTGCAGCCTATTGGCTTTTGCTGGAGACATGGAGGTAGTAGGTGAGGCAGCCAATGGAAGGGATGGGCTGGACAAGGTAGGACAATTACTACCAGATATTGTACTGATGGATATGGCCATGCCCATTATGGGTGGTTTGGAAGCCATACGCCGTATGCGAAAGGAATTCCCGGAGCTAAAGATTCTGATGCTCACCCAGTATGATGACAAAGACCACGTTTTTCCAGCCATCCACGCTGGAGCCAATGGATTCATTAGTAAGACTGCGGCATCGTCAGAGCTTATTTCCGGACTCAGAGCTGTATCTGCCGGAGACTCTTACCTATCTCCTTCTATAGCTAAGATGTTCGTGGAAGACTATCAGCGGGTATCACTAACAGAGGATAAAAAAGATTGCTATGAGCTACTTACCGATAGAGAAAGAGAAATACTTAAACTAGTTGTTGAAGGGTATAAGACCCAACAGATAGCTGAGATGCTGACTATTGCTCCTAAAACGGTTGAGGGACACAAGACCGGTCTAATGAACAAATTGGGCATTCACAATAAGATAGATCTGGTAAAGTATGCTTTGCGGCGAGGAATCATAAGCATGTAACTATAGAGACTGCTGAAATAATCTCGATCAACCCCCTAATCCCCCAATCTTGGGGGACTTTTGAAGCTGGGGGACACCCACCGACCCCAGGCAGGAAGTATCTTGCACCTCTTTCAC
>JAIWEW010000209.1:0-2118 GCA_048632005.1 bacterium | reverse complement strand
TGAGTATTAACTAATGAGGTGTATATACGATGATGTCGCCTATACGACCAAATTGGCAGGATATCCGATACTGTCGGATATAAACGAGTTAGGCGAAATGACCTAATATGTGATTTGTATAGATGATATAAGGGGAAAAAAGATAATATGGAAGAAAAAGCAATCGATTTAGCATATTGCGGTATTTATTGCCCGGAATGTTCGTTTAAAGTTGCTTTTGAAACGCAGAAAAGAGAACATTTATTAAGCATGCCTGAAAAATATGATTCATTCAAGAACGCAGATTTAGTAAATTGTAAATGCTCTGGTTGTAAACATGAAAATATTTGTGGCGATTGTAGAATAAAAGACTGTGCCATTTCACAAAGTTTAGAACATTGTGGAGAATGTAATGATTTTCCTTGTGATATTATTTTGAATTTTTCTAATGATGAAATACCACATCATAAAAATGCTATGGAAAATCTTCAATATATAAGAATAAATGGAATAGAGGGATTTTTAAGGAAAATAGATAAACAAATAAAATGCGATTGTGGTGAGAGATTATCATGGTATTTAAAGAAATGTATTGTATGTGGAAAATGTCCCCCACGATTGGCTATTCCCGCAGATGGCGGCGGTGGTGCATCATGGCGGCGCTGGAGGCGTAAGCTGCCTATGGCCGCTCGGCTTGAGGGACTCCGCAACCAACTTGTTCAAAGCTAACTGGGTAGGTTGTCCGACGTCGGGCAACCTACCCATAGTCGGATCCCAGACAATTTTCGTGATTCGCCGGTGGGCCATAGGCCCATGAGAATTTCTTTTTCTGTGGGCTATGATAATGAGCTATCGTCTTGAAAAGCTGCGCCAGATACTTGTCGAGGAGGAGCTTGACGCTATCCTCATCTCCCAGGGTGAGAACCGCCGTTACCTCTCCGGCTTCACCGGCTCTGCAGGGTTTCTGCTCATCTCGCAGGACAGGGCCATCCTGGCCACTGATTCTCGTTATATCGAGCAGGCACAGGCCGAGGCACCCACGTTTGAGGTAATACGAATCCAGGGTGCGCTATCGAAATGGCTCCCCCCCCTCCTATCAGGCCTGGACATCCAAAGGCTCGGCTTCGAGGGTAGGGATGTCCCCTTTCTCACCTACAGGGAACTGACTGGCGTTGTAGGCGAGGTCAGTGGAGAAATCAGCCTCGTTTCCATAGAGGAGTTTGTTGAGTCGCTACGCGCGGTAAAGGACCAGGCAGAACTGCAATGTCTCGAGAAAGCAGCAGCGATATCCGATGCCGCCCTCGAAGAGGTTCTGCCCGGAGTTCAGCCAGGTATCTCGGAGAGAGAGCTTGCCTGGGAGCTAGAGAGCTTCATGCGCCGCAATGGCAGCGAGCCACTCCCCTTCGACGTCATCGTGGCTTCTGGCCCGAACTCGGCACTGCCCCACGCCAAACCCACAAACAGGGCTATCCGCACCAGCGAGCCCGTGATGATCGATCTCGGGGCAAACGTGGGCGGGTACTTCAGCGATATTACCCGCACTATCTGTTTAGGAGAGGGAGATAACACCTTCCATCGGATTTATGATATAGTCTTAGGAGCACAGCTCACTGCGATGGCAACCCTGCAGGTGGGGATGAACGGTGAACAGGTCGACCAACTTGCCCGCACGGTTATTGCCCAGGCAGGATATGAGGAGAACTTCGGCCACGGGCTGGGACACGGTGTGGGACTAGCTGCCCACGAGGAGCCTCGCCTTGGGGCCAACTCCTCCAGCGTTCTAGCCAACGGAATGGTGTTCACTATTGAGCCGGGCATCTACATTCCGGGCTGGGGTGGTGTCAGGATAGAGGACACGGTGGCGCTGGAAGAAGGCAGAGCGCGGCCCCTAACCAGGGCTAAAAAGGCACGGAGGTAACAGGATGATCGGCGCTAGTGAAGCCAGGAAAGGAATAATCATCGATCTCGATGGCCAGCTTTACAATATCCTTGATTATCAGCACATCAAGATAGCACGCGGCAGCGCACAGGTACGACTCCGGCTGCGAGACATTCGCGCCGGACATACTATTGAACGCACCTTCCAAGCGGGAGACAAATTCAAACGCGTGCGCCTAGACGAGCGTACTGCGCAGTACC
>JAIWEW010000208.1:0-2119 GCA_048632005.1 bacterium | reverse complement strand
CATACTATTACAATGTGCTGCAATCACCTGTCCAGCGAGCTGAAGGTCAGCGTGAACAGCAAGAGTTCCTTAATGCCCTTCGTGAAACACCATATTTGGAGGTTCGACTGGGGGGCACCAAGCTTTCGCAGGGTGTCCGTGTGGAAAAGGGCATCGATGTTATGCTGGCCACAGACCTGCTGCACTTCGCCTGGATTAATCTCTATGACATTGCAATACTGGTAAGCGGTGACTCTGACTTCGCCTATGCCCTCCAAGCAGTGAAGAACATGGGTAAACACATCGAGGTAGCCTATTTTGAGACCAATATATCCCGGGAGCTCCTCGATATAGCCGATAAACGGCACCTTCTCGATCAGAAGTATTTAAAGGGATTGTGGATCGGCAATCGCCCTCAGAAACGTAAAGCGCCCTCAAAAGCGAAAGTGGATCAGCCGGGCAACAACCAGAGGGGGCGATTTATAAGGCAAACTAAAAGCAGCCAAGTCTAAAGCAACGTATATGTCTCGCAGGGATAGATATTAATACATATCGAGACCGTTAATAAAGAGGTGCCCCTATATAATCGGGGCTGTGAAGGCCTGAGGAGTATCCCCCAAATTTAATAACCCCCAATATTGGGGGTTTTGTGAGTTGATAAAGACTATTCAAGCAGTCTCTTTTTAATTGACGACAAATGTTTAGCGCTTGTCGTATGCCTTAAGACCATTGCCCCTATACGCCCAGCATTGTATTGTCAATCAGCCGCGTCCCGCCGATCCTGACTGCCAGCGATACCAGGGCAGGTCTATCAATTACGTCAATCTCCTCCAGCGTTTCCGGGTCGGCGATGCTAATGTAATCGATGTTGGCAAAAGGCTCGTGCTCAATCAGCGAAGCCATCTCCTGCCGCAGGCTCGCTACATCTCTCTGACCTTTTTCCCAATGCCCGCGTGCAAGGCAAAGTGCTTTCCACAGAACCAGAGCTGCCTTTCGCTCCTCGGCAGTCAAGTGGATATTACGGCTGCTCATTGCCAGGCCATCGGGTTCACGTACTGTGGGCACAGCAACGATATCAAGGTTCAACTCCAGATCGGAGACCATCTTGCAGATCACTGCCAACTGCTGAGCGTCCTTCTGCCCGAAGTATGCTCTATCAGGCTGAACGATGTTGAACAGTTTAGCTACGACGGTGGCGACCCCTCTGAAATGACCAGGGCGAGATTCGCCTTCCAGCCGCTCGGTAACTTTTTCGACCTCCACCCAGGTGCTGAAGCCCTGTGGGTACATCTCCTCGACAGTGGGCATAAACACGAGCCTCACATTCTCTTCCTCCAACATGGCGAGGTCTCGCTCGGTATCGCGCGGGTATGATGTAAAGTCTTCCTGGGCACCAAACTGAGATGGATTGACGAATATACTGGCAATAACAGTAATGTTCTCTGCTCGGGCGCGGCGCACCAGTTCAAGGTGCCCGTCATGAAGGTATCCCATAGTTGGCACAAAGCCTACGGAGCCGCCAAGCCTGCCACGCTCTGCTTTTAAAGCGGCGATAGTTTCCAATATCTTCATGGTGTAGATGTAAGACGAATGAAATTTCAGGCTTTTTTATTTTGGGCGAGGTTCGCGATAAAGTCATTAAGCGTTATAGCGCTCATGGTCATCGTTTCCAGCGTGCCCCGAGAGCCAAGCTCCACCGCTACCCTTGATACAGCGGCATCGTCCGGAGCATCAAGAATATTCACAAAATCATAGGGGCCGAGTACAGCGTATTGGCCGATTATCCGAACTCCCATCGCCTCTACCTCCTTGTTGACCTCCTTAATCCGCTCCGGCCTCTCTTTGATGCTTTTCCTTCCCCATGTGGTAAGCTTGGTAAGCATAACATACGTTGGCATTTTATCTCCTTTCAGCTATTGGTTCGGGTATCTCCACTCTCCAGTGGTGTCTATTCTATCAGCCTTTAGATTACAGTTCAATCTAAGTGAAGATTATTGCCCCGCTACAGCCCTACATAATCAAAGTCTATTCTATAATACTACTGAAATACTCTCATTCAACCTTCTAATTCCCCAATTTTGGGGGACTTTTATAGCTGGGGCACACCCCCCAGACCCCCGCCAGTAAGTGTCCTGTACCT
>JAIWEW010000207.1:0-2121 GCA_048632005.1 bacterium | reverse complement strand
CCAACAGTTATCATGTCGTGTGATCCGGCCAGAGATGCCATTCAGATCGCCCTTGACGCTTACAATGCAGTGCACGGAGAGTGGCCCACCATTGATGGCCATCCTGGTGATATAGATTGGACAAAGCTTGTTTCCGACTTTATAGATGGTATCCCTTCCAATGATAATAAGTGCGAGTGGTGGGTGAATAGTGATCCGGAAGGGGATGTTTGTCTACAGAATGTGTGCTGAGGGTGCACGTGTGGCACGTTGTGCTCACAAGAGTAAGATACGAAAGAAAAATGGCGGCTCATAAAACCTCAATCTATTAACAAAGCTAATAAAGTAGCTATAACGCTTCCCTTTTTCATGCCAGCACAACCTCACGATTCAAAGTTGTAACTACATCACACCCGCACGGGTAATGCAATAGGCACAACCCATCTAGCTATAATGTGTCTATTGTGCTGCGATCGCCAACGTACTGGACGAGTACAGCTCATTGCCATTGGAGGAGTAACCGAGTAAAATAGGTATAGATGAATAAATGCGGTTTGGAGTGCCTCTCCTGAAAAAGGGGAGGCACTTTTCCGAGAGGAACTAGCGGAAAGCTACGACATAATATGACATTAGACTATATCTTTCACCCCCGCTCAATAGCAGTAGCGGGTGCGAGCGGGGGCCCGTGGAACGCTGTCACCCAGCTATTCTTAGATACCCTAATCAAGTTCGAATACAAAGGTGAAATCTACCCGATCAACCCCAAGTTCGAAGAAGTATCGGGTCTGAAGGCTTACGACAACGTTAAAGATGTGCCCGGACCGGTGGACCATGTCATCTGCATGATCCCCGCGGCGGCCACGCGCCAGCTCCTCGAGGATTGCGTAGCCAAGGGGGTAAAAACCGTTCACCTTTATACCTCGGGCTTTGCCGAGACTGGCGAGGAGGATAGGGCAAGGCTGCAGGATGAGCTGGTATCCATCGCCCGCAGCGGTGGTATTCGCATCCTCGGACCTAATTGCATGGGGATATACTATCCCCGCTCCGGCATCTCCTATTGCGCTGACTTCCCCAAGGATGCCGGTACTGTGGGCTTCATCACTCAGAGCGGAAGCTATTCGATGCTGGTAACGCGGGGGGCAGGTGCTCGTGGGGTGCGCTTCAGCAAAGTAGTGAGCTACGGGAACGCCAGCGACATCAATGAAACCGACCTTCTGGAATATCTGGCGAATGACCGGGAGACAGAGGTTATTGCTGCCTATATCGAGGGAACCAGAGACGGGAAGCGTCTGCGAAAGGTGCTTGCTGAAGCGGCAGCGAAAAAGCCGGTGATCATTATCAAGAAAGGCGGCACCGCAGCCGGTAGCCGTGGTGCGCTCTCCCATACAGGGGCTCTGGCAGGCAATGACGCGGTGTGGGAAGCGCTGCTTAAGCAGACCGGCGCCATCCGCGTGGAGGATTTCGAGGAGATGATTGACATGCTGGTAACCTTCCAGTTCTTTCCTCTTCCCCGGGGGCGGAAGGTAGCTGTGGTGGGTCTGGGGGGTGGTGCAAGCGTACGGGCCTCGGACGAATGTGAGCGCGGAGGGCTTACCCTTCCCCCAGCTCCAGAGGCGCTGGTTACTGAGATTGAGCCCATTATCCCCGTGGCAGGCAGCATGCTGAGAAATCCCTTTGACATGGGTAACTACCGCAACGACTGGGCTGCTGCACTGAAGTATATTGATGGCTGGGCAGAGCCGGATATGTTTCTGTGGCAGCTTGCCCCGGAGATCGAGCCTTTTATGGAAGGTATATATCGCGAGTTCTGTAGAGATGCGAGAGGCCGCATATTGGAGGCGTTCCGTGGCCTGCAGAAGCCGACCGCTGTTGTTGTCCATGGAGTAGAAGCTAGCTACGGCTTAGAAACTCTGCAGACCATAAAGGCAATGTGCGCAGAGCACAAGATGCCCTTCTACCCTTCGGTTTACAGAGCAGCACGGGCAATCAGCAGATACATGGACTACCACTCCCGGCGCGGTGAGCAATAAAACCGTAGCGGGTTAATCCTTCTGGTGATCAACGTATGCATGCGTCCCGGTTCCCATCGGTTCAAATGGACAGTCTATTTTCATAGCGGCATCTAAATAGAGACCGCTGAAA
>JAIWEW010000206.1:0-2158 GCA_048632005.1 bacterium | reverse complement strand
ATATTACCATGAATAAACTCGCCCGAATAACCCATTCTGTAGTATTTCCCAAGCATTCACTATTTATGAGACTGCTGGAATAGCCTCAATCAACCCCCTAATCCCCCAATCTTGGGGGATTTTTTCAAAGATGGGGGACACCCCCAGACCCCCGGCAGGAAGTATCCTGCACCTCTTTTTCAGCAGTATTATTTATGAGAAACTGTTGAAATAGTGTCAATCAACTACCAGTTCCCCCAATCTTGATAGAATCCTTTCCATATACGTCTCATTTTCTCGATGTTTTAACATCTATCAGGTTACCTGCTTGTGCTAGCTCGAAATTGGCGATTATAGCCTGTCCCAGGGAAATCCCCCCGTCATTGCATGGCACCAGGTGATGGGTAAGTACTTTAAAACCTTCTCCTTGTAAAGCGGCGGTAGCTAATCTGAGGAGCAGACGGTTTTGGAACACACCGCCACTTAACGCTACCTGAGTTATGCCGGTGTCTCTGGTTATCAGTTTGCACATTTCCAGTATTATATGCGCCACTGTATTGTGAAACCTTAGCGAGATAATGGGGGTGGGGACCTGTGCTTTCACATCATGAATTACCGCGGAAAACAGATCGCCTAGCTTGATAACCCTCATTTCCTCTTTATGGATAATAGAGAACGGATAGGATGTCTCATCGGACTTATCCCATTCATCGGGAGCCAGCATCTCAAGTTCGATAGCTGCCTGAGCTTCATAATCTACCTCTTCCCTCACTCCGATTAGGGCGGCAACAGCATCGAATAGCCGCCCCGCGCTCGAGGTCAGAGGACAGTTTATCCTTCGCGCAAGCTGCTGTTTCAGTAAGGCAAGCTCGGCAGGATGGAGCTTGCTGATGGGCAGGCCTTCTATGGAGAATTTTTCGTCCTGCTCTCCCAGTAGCGTGTAGAGATAGCTCAAAGCCATACGGTAGGGTTTTTTAATCGCCGCTTCACCACCGAGCAATGGCACATACTCCAGATGTCCTGCCCTTTGAAAGGTTCGCCAATCCGCTAACAGGAACTCTCCTCCCCAGATCGTGCCGTCGCTGCCGTATCCGGAACCATCGAAGGCTATCCCGATAACGGGTCCTTCGACCCCATTCTCCACCATGCAACTAACAATATGGGCATGATGGTGTTGTACCGGAATGAGGTTTAATCCTTGCTCCGTGCCTGCCTGAATGGCGTATTTTGTGGAGAGGTATTCCGGGTGCATATCATGAGCGATAGCTTCAGGGGCGATGCGAAACAGTTTCTTGTAAAGCTCGATAGTATTTTCAAAATGTTCCAGGGTCTCCTCATTCTCCATATCGCCGATGTGCTGGCTGAGGAAAGCATTGTTGTCTTTAGTGAGACAGAATGTATTCTTTAGCTCCGCCCCGCAGGCAAGGACCTGCTTTGACTGGAATGGAAGGGGGATGGGATATGGGGCATACCCCCGGGCGCGCCTGATGGACTGGGGCGTACCCGTCACTAAAAAAACGCTATCATCGTAGCGAGCGTGAATATCACGGTTATGAAGCAGGAAATAATCAGCAATTTCCCCAAGCCTCCTTAAACCCTCATCGTTGTCTTTGGCGATGGGTTCCTCGCTGAGGTTTCCGCTGGTCATAACCAGGGGTGTAGCGCTCTCCCTGAGCAGGAGGTGGTGTAGTGGGGTATAGGGGAGCATGATCCCGAGGTACTTCAGATTCGGGGCCACTGCCGGTGAGATATTGGATGAGCTATGCTTCCACCTTAGCAGAACGATGGGACATTCAGGGGAGTTAAGAAGCTTTCCTTCTTCAGGAGACATAAAGCAGTGCCTTTCAATATCTTCCAAGGTGGCCATCATGACGGCGAACGGTTTGGAGGCACGCCTTTTTCTTCTCCTTAACAGGTTGATCGCTTCCTCATTGGTGGCGTCGCAGGCAAGTTGAAATCCGCCCAGGCCGCGGAGTGCCAGGATGCTCCCCGCGCTGAGGAGTTCGCCGGCTGCCTTAATCACATCATCATATAACAATGGGTTACCGTTACTGTCAACCAGCGACAGGCTGGGGCCACACCGGGGGCAGGCATTGGGCTGGGCATGAAACCTGCGGTCCAGGGGATTGTCGTATTCCTGCTGACATTGGGGGCACATCTGGAACTTACGCATGGTGGT
>JAIWEW010000205.1:0-2165 GCA_048632005.1 bacterium | reverse complement strand
GAAAAAGAGGTGCAGGATACTTCCTGCAGGGGGTCTGGGGGTGTCCCCCAGCTTTATAAGTCCCCCAAGATTGGGGGATTAGGGGGTTGATTGAGACTATTTCAGCAATCTCTATAGGGTAGTATTTACCTGCTTGTGACATCTCGACCCTCGTCCCAGGCGGAGAAACGCAAATCTCAGTGCATTTCGTAGTTATTGTAACATAACCAATCCAAGGGGTTATTGCTTGATTATTAGCATTATTTTAATTAGAATGGTGCTTGTCTGAGGTGGCTTATGTTCGAGGTTTTATCGGAGAGGCTCGGTAGCGTTTTTAAGCGGCTAGGGGGCAGGGGCCAGCTTAAAGAAAGTGACATCGATGAAGCGCTGCGGGAGGTTAGACTGGCGCTCCTGGAAGCTGATGTTAGCTTTAAGGTGGTTAAAGACTTTATCGTCAGATTGAGAGAGCGCGTCCTGGGAAGTCAGGTTCTGGAAAGCCTTACTCCAGCGCAGCAGGTGATCAAGATAGTCAATGAAGAGCTTACCTCCATGTTAGGGGGAACTCCAAGCCACCTGGTACAGGCCAGTCGTCCCCCAACAATAGCAATGCTTGTCGGACTTCAGGGCTCCGGGAAAACCACTACAGCTGCAAAGCTGGCGCTTCACCTGAAGAGCTCAGGACAGCGTCCGCTGCTTGTTGCCGCTGATCTTCGCCGGCCTGCTGCCATCGAACAGCTCGTTACGCTTGGAAATGAGCTCGAGGTCCCAGTCTACCGTGAGGATACAAAACCTGTCTCCGTTTGTGCCCATGCCCTAAAGCATGCCAGGGAAATTGCCGCTTCCTGGATCATTGCCGACACGGGTGGGCGTCTCCATATCGACGAGGCCATGATGAAGGAAGCGGCAGAGATCAAGAGGGAGCTCAAGCCCGATGAGGTGCTACTGGTTGTAGATGCGATGACCGGCCAGGATGCAGTACGCGCCGCTGAGGAGTTCCATACTACATTGGGGCTTACCGGGCTCATCCTTACCAAGATGGATGGCGATGCCCGGGGCGGAGCTGCCCTCTCAATTAAAGCGATCACCGGGGTGCCGGTTAAATTTATCGGTACCGGCGAGAAAATGGATGCCCTGGAAACCTTTTATCCCGACCGTTTAGCATCGCGCATCCTGGGTATGGGTGATATGCTCACCCTGGTTGAAAGGGCTGAGAAAACCTTTGATGAGGAACGGGCGAGGAAACTGGAGAAAAAGGTACGCCACGCTACCCTCGATCTGGAGGACTTTCTCGAGCAGCTTCGTGAGATGCAGAAGATGGGATCCTTAAGTCAATTGGCAGAGATGATTCCTGGGTTCTCCTCCATTGCCCGCAGTAATCCGGACGCGGTGGATGATGGTAGATTACACAAGATAGAGGCGATCATTCTCTCCATGACCCCTCAAGAGCGGCGCAACCCGGAGATTATAGATGGGAGCAGAAGGCGTCGCATTGCCCGGGGCAGCGGCACCACACCTCAGGATATCAATCAACTCCTAAACCAGTTCGGCCAGACCCGAAAGCTGATGAAGCAGATGGCGCGGGGGAGAGGTCCGGGGTCGATGCTCCGCTGAAAGCCATTTTTTTACGAGTATGATATTTATTTCACCTTGCTCAATAGTGACCTCCTGTAATGCCACATCGAGCTCATCCCATCGCTCCTCCGTAGCACGCTCCAGAGCAGTCACCACGCTGTTGACCAGTGTCTTGGGGATCGGAAGCCTACCGAAGTGAAGGCTCTCGATCTTTATATCAGGTCTCCCCTCTTTGACCCCTATAGTAGCCTCGATAGCCACCCAAACATCAATTCGTAAATCGACCCTGGCTAAAGCCTGCACCAACCCCTCACTGAAGTAGATCTGTGGATGTTCCATCTCTACTGAGAGATTTCCATCTCTGGCAAGCTGGTCCAGCTTGGAGGTGGCCTCTTCCTCAGTGAGCTCCAGGGTCAACTCCTCACCACCATCAGCTTCATCGATCTGTAGCTCCAGCGTCTCCACCTTCTCATCCAGCCTAGCGGCTGATTCATCATTCGGCTTCACCCATGTTTTATCCCATTTCGGTGGTGGGCCAGTAATTAAATATCCCAAAACGCCAGCTACAAGGAGCAGCGTAGCGAAGATTGTGCCTAAGGCGACAAAAAATGTTC
>JAIWEW010000204.1:0-2187 GCA_048632005.1 bacterium | reverse complement strand
CCCAATCTTTGGGGGACTTTTAGAGCTGGGGGGCACCCCCAGATCCCCGGCAGGAAGTATCCTGCACCTCTTTTTCAGCGGTCTCCTATTTATGTCTCCAGGTGGTCCCTCCAGAGGTGTCCTCCAGAACTATACCGAGCTCTGCCAACTGTGTACGGATTTTATCGGCAAGGGCCCACTCTCTCGTCTGCCGATATTCCGTGCGTTTTTCTATCAATAGTTCAATGATATCGGAAGCCTCTCTTTGTGGTTCATCCGTACCCACATTGATACCAAACTGCCCTGCTAATTCCACGATACTGCTACTTATATCTACCGTAGGTTTTCTTGATTCAAGTGAGAACCCCAGCACCCCGGCCAATTCCATAAGCACGCTCTGCGCTTCTTCGGTTGAATGTCCTTCGTCCGCAGACCGGTTGATCTCTGAGGCGAGATCGAAGAGGGAGGCGATAGCCTGGGCGGTATTGAAATCATCGTCCATTGCCTCGGTGAAGCGCTCGCGGTACACGGTAGCCCCGGGCGCGGGTGGGCCGTCGCCGCATTGTCGATGCGCCGCCAGGCGTAGTCTCTCCACTCCACGCTCTGCAGCCTCCAGGCCATCCTCGCTGTAGGTGAGCGGACTCCGGTAGTGAGAGCTGAGGACGAAGAGCCTGATGGCATCGCTGCTGGAATGCTCCAGGGCCTCTTTAACCGTGATCAGATTACCCAGCGATTTGCTCATCTTCTCGTCGCCAAGTTGTAGCAACCCGTTATGCAACCAGTACTTAACAAACGGGCTAACGCCGGCGAAAGCTTCCGACTGGGCAATCTCGTTCTCATGGTGGGGGAAGATAAGATCCTGGCCACCACCGTGTATATCTAAGGTATCACCCAAATATTTTAAAGACATAGCACTGCACTCGATGTGCCAGCCGGGTCTACCCGGTCCCCATGGGCTGTCCCACCAGGGCTCGCCGGGTTTGGCTGCTTTCCAAAGGGCGAAGTCCATGGCATGCTTCTTTTCGCCCTTCGCCTCACAACTTGCTCCGCTCATTATATCGCTCAAGCTGCGATGGCTGAGCTTTCCATATTCGGCGAAGCTGCTCACCAGGAAATAGACGTCGCCTCCCGCCTGATAGGCATGCCCTTTCTCAATGAGGCCCGCGATAACCTCGATGATTTTGGGTATTTCCTCGGTAGCTCTGGGATAAACATCGGCTCTTTTTATATTTAGGGAATCCATATCGGTAAAATATTCTGCAATAAACCCCTCGGCAAGCTCCTGGGTGGAAAGCTCCGATTGATTCGCCCGAGCGATTATCTTGTCATCGATATCGGTGAAGTTCTGCACGTACTTTACCCTGTGGCCACAAAACTCAAGGTAGCGCCTGATGACATCGAAGAGGATATAGCTCATAGCGTGGCCGATGTGGCATTCGCTGTAGGGGGTGATCCCGCAAACATATATCTTTACAGGGTCGCCAGCTACAAAATCCTCTTTTCGACCTGATAGTGTGTTATAGATTCTCATTTTTATTATTTGCTCTTATCGACAAGTGCAACCGCATGAGTAGCGATGCCCATACCTTCGCCAAGGAAACCCAGGCCTGCAGAGGTAGTAGCTTTTACCGAGATCTGTTCTTTATTTAAGCCCAGGGCTTCGCTAATGTTGCGGCACATTTCGTTAATGTATTCTGCCAGTCGCGGTTGCTCGCAAACTACGGTGGCATCAATATTTTCGATATGTAAGCCCCCTTCCAGAAGCATGTTACCAACACGTTTGAGAAGCGTGATGCTGGATATATCTTTATACTGTGGGTCGGAATCGGGGAAATGGGTGCCGATGTCCTTCAATGCGGCAGCGCCGAGAAGGGCTTCTATGATAGCATGCGTCAGCACATCTGCATCGCTATGACCATGGAGGCCTCGCCCGAATGGTACGAGCACTCCTCCAAGAACCAGAGGGCGCCCCTCGACCAGGGGATGAACATCATAACCGATTCCTACGCGCATCTATAGTTCCACTTATTCATGGATATTGTTTTTATTTCCCTACCTCGCCCCTTGTTTTTATAAAGGTCTCTGCCAGGTATAGATCCTCGGGGGTAGTCACCTTGATATTGGTATCAGAGCCTGGATAGACCTTAACCCTATACCCGAGGTTCTCTACGAGAGTAGCATCGTCGGTAACATCACTATCAGACCTGC
>JAIWEW010000203.1:0-2198 GCA_048632005.1 bacterium | reverse complement strand
CATCGCTGGCAATAAAGGCCTTCCTCACCTGCTGGCCCAGCTCGCCGCGAATGGGGATATTCTGCAAGTTGGGGTCGCTGGAGGAGAGCCGCCCGGTGGACGTACCTGTCTGGTTGAAGTTTGTGTGCACCCTGCCAGTTTTCGGGTTGATTATGGCGGGGAGGACATCGATATAGGTGGACTTCAGCTTCATTAACTGGCGATACTCAACAAGCAGCTCAATAACTGGATGAGTGCCCTTTAACCTCTCGAGGACAGCGGCATCGGTGGAATAGCCGCTCTTGGTCCTCCGACCGCCGGGGAGCTTGAGCTCCTCAAAGAGAATGGAGCCAAGTTGCTTCGGAGAGTTGATATTAAAGCTGTGGCCTGTACAGTCATAAATCTGATCCTCTAGCTCCTTCATACGCTCCCCAAGGCTTTGGGACATCGCCCACAGGGATTCTTTATCCAGCGCCACCCCGTTCCGCTCCATGTCGAGGAGTACGGGAACCAGGGGCATCTCCAGCTCGGCAAAGAGTTGCCACAACCCCTGCTCCCTTAGCTCCCCCTCAAATAATCCCGCCAGCCGTCCCGTGATGTCAGCATCAGCGCAGGCATACTTAGCGGCTGGCTCGATGGCTACATAATCCATCGAGGTTTGCTTCGCCCCGGTGCCGATGAGGTCGGTGATTGGAGTCATCTCCACACCCAGCTTGTTGAAGGCCAGGGGCTTAAGCCCCAGCGCCTTCTCCCCCAGTAGATAGGCAGCTAGCATAGTATCGAAGCTCAGGTTCCTGAGCTCGATTCCATACTCGGCAAGCACCATCATGTCATATTTGCCATTTTGAGCAACCTTTGAAATTTTCATATCTTCTATAAGGGGCTTGAGCCTTTCCAGAACGTGGTTCATAAGAAGCTGGGAACCTAAACGATGTCCTACAGGCACATAGTAGGCTTTACCAGGCTCATAGGAAAAGGATAGGCCTACCAGCCCCGCATACATAGGCTCTTTGCCCGTGGTCTCCAGATCGATGGCGAAGGATGTAGCATCCTGCAGCTTGGAGATAAGCTCCTCCAGAGCTTGTGGCGTATCTACGATCCGGTAATCTCCCTCCAATGCCTCCATCTTCCCTGCCTCTGTGCTCTCCCCGGTTCCCAGCTCACCGAGCCTGGCCAGCAGCCTGTTAAACTCGAGCTCGCGGAAGAGCGCTGTCACTTGAGATCGATCGAAGGCTGATACGGTACAGGCATCAAGGTCCAGATTGATAGGGACATCGATTACTATAGTGGCCAGCCTCTTGCTCAGGAACGCTTTTTCGACATCTTCCAAAGCCTGCTGCACTTTGAGAGGAGATACCTCCTGTATATGGGCCACTATTTCTTCGATGCTCCCAAACTGCTGGAGCAGCTTCACCGCTGTTTTCTCTCCGATGCCGGCAACGCCGGGGATGTTGTCCGATGGATCGCCTTTTAATCCTTTCAGATCAGCGATCTGGGGAGGAGATATACCATAGCGCTCCATGACCTTCCCTTCATCGTAGAGAATGGTATCACTGAAAGTCTTACCCGGTCGTGGTAAAAGCACTCGCACACTGGGGGAGACAAGCTGCAATATATCCAAATCGCCAGTGACTATGACGGTATCTATTCCTTGAGCCGAGGCTTGATGGGAGAGTGTGCCGAGGATATCGTCAGCCTCAAAACCCTCCACCTCGAAACTGGGTATATTCAAAGCCTTCACAAGCTGGTGCACCCGATGGAATTGGCTCTTTAGTTCCTCAGGCATTGGCGGGCGCTGCGCTTTGTATTCAGCGTACTCCAGATGCCGGAAGGTAGGTGCCGGGTAATCGAAAGCGACGGCATAATGGGTAGGTTTAAGCTCTGCAAGCACCTTGATGACCATGTTAGCAAAGCCAAATACCGCCCCGGTAGCCTCCCCTGTTTTGGTCACAGTCAGAGAGGGCAGGGCATGAAAAGCGCGATGGATAAGGGCATTACCGTCGAAGAGGACAAGCAGTGGTTTATTATCGGTCATCTCCGCCGCATTATAATTCCCCTGTTTGTATATGGCAATCATCTATTGAGACTGCTGAAACAGTCTCAGTCAACCCCCTAATCCCCCAGTCTTGGGGGACTTCTTTAAAAGTGGGGGACACCCCCATACCCCCAGCACGAAGAAACCAGCACCTCATTTTCAGCAATATAATACAAATACAATT
>JAIWEW010000202.1:0-2250 GCA_048632005.1 bacterium | reverse complement strand
CTCAGAACGGAAAAGTATTCCGTCTAACGGGTCAGGGTATGCCCAAAATGGGTGCTGGCAAGAATGGTGATCTCTTCGCCAAGGTGAATGTGGTCCTACCGCAAAAATTAACTGATCGGGAACGGGATCTTTTCCAGCAGATGAAGGAGATGGAAGCTCAGATAAAAAGAGGTGAAAAATGAACTTTGATGATTCATCACCCTGTTATATTATCAGCGTAGCGGCCAGGATGCTGGGCATTCATGCCCAAACCCTTCGTTACTATGAGAAGGTTGGAGTTATCGAGCCGTCGCGATCAAGCGGGCGAGTGCGCCTCTACTCTAATCGAGACATTGAGAGACTACGCCAGATAAGGACGCTTATGGAAGACCTGGGGGTAAACCTTGCCGGGGTTGAGGTTATCCTTCGCCTCACTGAGCGCATCTCTGAAATGGAAAGACAGCTTAAGAAGAAGGACCTGGAGATCCAGCGCCTCAAAGAGGCAGGGCTTTGACAGGTCTAACTAGCTTTGCGAAACGAGGTGTAGATAAATTCAGCATATCTGGAGCACCTTAGCATTAGATATAGATTTCATTATTTAGAGACTGCTAAAATGGCCTCAATCAACCCCCTAATCCCCCAATCTCGGGGGACTTTTTAAAGCTGGGGGACACCCCCAGACCCCCGGCAGGAGGTATCCTGCACCGGGGTTTTCAGTGGTCTCCATCTGTAAAGGTATTTCTAAAAACCTTCAAGACACAAAGTGCCCCCTTATATCCTGATAGAGAATAAGGGGGCATTGATCTCTGTAATTCAGTGTGTTTGATGGTGTCGCAGCACGATGGGCGCTACGTTAACGGCCGATTCCGTGGCATGATGTATGCCTACCCCATAGCCACCAGCGTCAACGCCGACATAGAATAGACCCTGTATTGGGGCCCTGGGTGATGGTTTGCGGTGGCCGCATTGGCCCACTATCTGTCCCAGACCGATACATTCACCTCCCTGTCCGGGGACTACACTGTCCCGGGTTACACGGCTGACGTCGGCGGTGGTATAGTCCTCACGGCGTATTATATGTTTGCGGAGCTCTGGATTGAACTCGTTTATCTTTTCATCCAGCGCGTCCAACCATTGCTTCATGTTTTTCATTTTGGGGTCGGATACGCACAGGGTTGCAGTCAGAAACACCTGTTTGCCCTCAGGGGCCAGGTTGGGATCGAAGCCCTGGGGGTTGAAGCCAATAATTAGCATATCCTTGGGGATCTCGCCCGCCTTGGCTTTCATGTAGCGTTCCATGTTCCACCAGCTGTTGTCAGAGTAGATTATATATGCGCTATCTTCAAATACCACTTTGTCAAGGAAATAACGGCTACCCATAAGCCCCAGGGAAGGGACCAGATCCCTTATGTGGTTGGCGTAGCTCTTGTCGAAGTGTTCCGCCCCCACCAGCTTGAGTACCGTGGGCTGGATACCGGCGTTGCTTACCACGATCGGCGCTTTGAATGTGCCTTTGTCGGTGTACACCCCCTGAACCTGACCGTTTTCGACTATGATTCGCTCCACCCTCGTGCGCAGGCGCAGTTCACCACCGTCGCGTTTAAACGCTTTCATGAAGGTTTCAAATAGCTGAGCCTGACCGCCGATAAAATAGGCCGAACCCAGCTTGGTGGTAAAGTCGTTCATCGTCTTGGCCATCTCCGAGGCAGCTACTAAGTCGATAGGCTCCACGAAGAGGATATTGACCATCACCGCCAGGAAACTGTACACGGACTGGGATACATTGTAACGGCAGAGATAATCGTGGAAGTTGACATCGTCCAGCGCATTCATTTCCGCCGGCGTGAGGGCAGCCATATCGCTGAAGAGGCGGTTGACTTCATCAGTCTCTTCCTTGGTCAGCCTTTCGGGAATCATAAAAGGGGGGACCAGTATGAAACTCTCATATTTCTTTGATTTAGGGGGTTTATACAAGAAACCGCCACCCTTACCGGCGGGTACCTGGTCCGACATTTTAATCTCCACACCTAATTCCGTTGCGACCTCCTGGAACTTGGTGTTGAGCATTGGCGTTGCCAGTACTGGCCATAGCTCATAGGTATGCCCGTCTTTGGACATGTTCAGGGATTTGCCGCCCACCCGGTCGTTCTTATCCAGCAGCAGGGTCTTAACGCCCCACTTCTGCAGAAGGGCAGCGCTGGCGCAGCCTCCAGGCCCGGCTCCTACCACTATTACGTCATATTTTGGAACTGCCATAATAAACCTCCTCAG
>JAIWEW010000201.1:0-2291 GCA_048632005.1 bacterium | reverse complement strand
CTGTCATAAGCCTCTCTACATAGGCATTTTTTTGGTTGAGTGTTGTGGCGAGATGGGCCGGCAACACGTGCGGGATGCCATTAATGACGGGATAGCGGGCGGCACAGGAGGGGCATGACAGTATATCCGTGGGGATTAGCGCCAGATCTGCCGATCCACATTCCGGGCAGGCCAGAAGTTCGAGAAGGGTATGGTTCATTATATTAACGGGCGGCGAAGTACTGCAACGCCCGCCTTATCTTCTCTTCTACGGTAAGCTCCGCGGAATCGGGCAGTGAGGCGAGGGCGGAGGCTGCCTCAGCAGGGGTATAGCCCAGGCTCGTCAGTGCCACAATCACTTCACCATCTCCTTCTGCCGGTGCGCTAACCATGATGCCGTCCATCTTACCCTTCAGCTCCAGGGCGAGGCGGCCAGCCATTTTTGGGCCTACACCGGGCACCTGGGACAGGAGATCGACGTTTCCGCTGGCAATGGCCAGTGCGAGCTGACCGGGGTCCATTACCGAGAGTACCGCCAGGGCCACTTTGGGGCCCACCCCGCTCACGCCAATGAGCGTACGGAAGAGCTCAAGCTCTTCGGGAGTGGCAAAACCATAGAGCGCCACATTGTCCTCTCTGAGGTGGAGGTGGGTATAGAGATGAACGGCCTCACCGATGGCACCAAGCGTGCTCAGTGTGGACGAGGGCATATAAACCTGAAGGCTCACGCCGCCCACCTTTATTATCGCACCATTGGTGCTTCGTGACTGGAGTTTTCCCTCAAGACCAGCGATCATAGTCCTTGCTCTGCCAGTATTTTCGAGATGTGTCTCTCCTGGATGTGGCATATCGCCACCGCCAGGGCATCGGCAGCGTCTGAGGGCTCCGGTGGAGAGGGAAGCTCCAGCAGGATGCATACCATCTCCTGCACCTGCCCCTTACCGCTGCGCCCGTAGCTGGTCACCGCCTGCTTTACCTGAGTGGGGGTATAGTGATGGACCGGAATCCCCGTTTCAGTCACGGCCACCGTAGCTACTCCTATCGCCTGCCCCACTGCCAGGGCCGAGCGCGCGTTCTTCGCTACAAAGGGCTTTTCGATGGCGGCCTCGGCAGGCTGATAGCGGGCGATGATGTCACGGAGCCCTAGGAATAGATTGTGAAGACGCTCCGCTAAGGGTGTATTGGGGGGAGACGTTAAGGCTCCGCAAGCCACATGAGTAATACTCCCCTTTTCCTCATCGACCACGCCGTAGCCCAGGGTTATAGTGCCGGGATCGATGCCTAGGATACGCATTTTCGTCCCATTCGCTCCTTTGCGGGAAGCCGAACTCTTTTCTCAAAGCGATTGTTTAAAAAGAACGTTCGTTGAGGGTAAATCTATCCTTGACTGCGATAGTTTTCCAGCGCCTCATCGGGGAAGTCGGCGTTGGTAAACACCCGCTGCACATCATCGAGCTCCTCAAGTCTATCCAGCAGTCTGAGTGCCTGAAGCGCTGCCTTTTCATCGAGCATCACCACGTTGTTGGGCACCATCAATACCTCGGCGGAGACGATAGTGACTTTTCGATCTTCCAGGGCCTTTCTTAGCCCCTCCAGGTCCTCAGGCTTGGTTTGGATCTCCAACGAATCATCCATCACCTTGATATCTTCCGCGCCGGCGTCGATGGCAAATAGGGAAAGTTCCTCGTCATCAATATCCCCTGCCGTCACTGTAATCACCCCTTTGGACTCGAAGATCCAGGCTACAGAACCGCTTTCTCCCAGGTTGCCTCCACCTCGTGATAGCACGTTACGCACTTCTGATATGGTGCGGTTGCGATTGTCGCTGAGCGTTTCAAGCAGTATAGCGACTCCACCGGGGCCATAGCCTTCATAGCTGGCCTCAATAAGATTTACCCCTTCGGCTGCTCCCGCAGCTCGCTTGATAGCCCGCTCAATATTATCTATTGGCATGTTATGGTCGCGGGCTTTCTGGATAATAAGGCGAAGGCGGAAATTCATCTCCGGATTGTCACCCCCCTGGCGAACTGCAGCATCAATCTCGCGGCCTAGCTTGGTGAAAAGCTGACTTCGCTTTGAGTCTGCTACCCCCTTCTGGCGCTTGATCGTAGACCATTTAGAATGACCTGACATTTGCTCACTCTCCACCGGTTATTGTCACCAAATTCTATCACCTTGGTTGCTTGAGGTCAAAAGTTTATAGTTTATAATGGTAAGACCGCTGAAAAAGAGGTGCCCCGATTATATCGGGGCTGGGGGTCTGGTGTCATCATCCGGCTTGACCGGATGATCCAGGTAGAACGCCCTCATAC
>JAIWEW010000200.1:0-2300 GCA_048632005.1 bacterium | reverse complement strand
GGGATTAGGGGGTTGATTGAGACTATTTCAGCAGTCTCTGATAGAAGGGAGATTATAGTGAAGAGAGCTGTTTTACCTGTTGCAGCGCTGGCACTGATACTGGCCCTGGTGACCAGTGCATGTGCCTCTCAGGTGGGCCTTATCGCCTATCATGCGGGGAGCCTTTCAGTGCCTTTCGACAGGCTGGCTGAGGCCTTCGAGGAGCAAAATCCGGGGATAGCAGTAGTAACCGAGGCGGCGGGGAGCCGCACCACCATCAGGAAGGTTACGGAGCTGGGCAAGCCGTGCGACATCGTCGGTTCCGCCGATTATCTGGCCATAGAGGAACTGATGTTCCCTGATTTCGCTGACTGGTATATTAAATTTGCCACTAACGAGATGGTGATAGTATACCGCGATGGAGCTCCTTTCTCAGATGAGATTATGAGCGGGGATCGCACCTGGTATGACGTCTTTGTAAATGAAGATGTGAGATACGGTCACTCCGACCCCGATGTCGACCCCTGCGGCTACCGCACGCTGATGCTGATCCAGTTGGCCCAGCGCTACTATTACGATGAAGCTGGAGAGTTCGGCCTGACAGCAGATGCCAATGCCTCCGGGCTGTATTACGCTCTCATCCCCATACCGGAAGGCGGTACGGACATGGATCGTGGCCGGACCGGTGGTGAGTGGGGTGAGATTGTGAAGCCCAAGGAGACCGATCTTCTCTATTTACTGGAGTCTGGAGATCTGGACTACGCCTTTGAATATCGCTCGATAGCCATTCAGCACGGATTGAATTTCGTGGAGCTTCCGGATGAAATCGACCTCTCAAGTATTGCCTTCGCCGATTTCTATGCTAAGGCTATGGTCGAGGTAACGGGAGGCGAACCAGGAGAAACAACCACCCTGACCGGGTCGCCCATAGTATATGGGGTTACTATTCCGTCGAATGTAATACATCCAGCTGAGGCACTGGATTTCGTGGAGCTTATGCTCAGCCCCGAGGGACAGTTTATACTGGAGAGCGTTGGCCAACCGCCTATCGTGCCGGCGAAAGCTAGTGACCTGAGTAAAATACCCGATCAACTGAGGGCATATGTGACCGAATAAAAAAGGGGGGCAGAGCGGATTAAGCTCTGTCCCCAAATAAAACCCGCTGTCGTTTAAATCTTGGGCCGTGGCAGCAGACCGGCCTTCTCAACTATCTCGGCTACCGCCTCTTCCCATTCGATGGCCATCAGGTGTATACCGGCCACGCCTTCGATCTGGCGTACCTGCTTGATGATATCCACGCATAGATCGATGCCCATCTGCTTGGCCTCGCCCTTAGGGGCGCTGGCCATGCGATCCACTACCTCATCGGGTACTTCCATGCCCGGAACCTTGTTCTTCATGTACCGGGCTGCACCTGCCGATTTGATCGGTGCCACACCGGCAAGGATGTATACTTTCTTATGCAGTTCCTGCTGGCGCACCGCCTCCATCCACCGGGCAAACCGGTCCACATTATAGATGATCTGGGTCTGAATGAAGTCGGCACCTGCCGCTATCTTCTTGGCGAGGCGAATTGCCCGAAAATCAAAGGGGTCGGCAAAGGGGTTCGCTGCGGCCCCGATGAAGAGGCTTGGTGGAACGGACATCTCGTCGCCGCACTGAAATTTCTTGTCATCGCGCATATTCTTTACGATTTGAACGAGTTGGATACTATCGATATCGAAGACACCTTTGGCCTGAGGATGGTTGCCGAAGCTCTGATGGTCCCCTGTTAGACAGAGGAGATTCTTCAGCCCCAGGCCTGATATCCCCAGTATATCCATCTGAAGGGCGATCCTGTTTCGGTCGCGGCATGTCATCTGAACTGTGGGCTCAAGCCCATCCCTCAGCGCGATGAGGGATGCCGCCCAGCTTGCCATGCGGACGATGGCCGTCTGGCCATCGGTAACATTAACGGCGTCGACATACCCCTTAAGAAGCTTTACCTTCTCCTCGATTACCGCAGGATCAGCGCTTTGCGGTGGACCGAGCTCACCGGTGACGGCAAAAGCTCCACTTTCCAGGACCTTCTCCAGATTGCTCCCTGCTTTCACGTATTAAGTCCTTTCCATTGAATATTCTCGAACCATTATACCTTCAGGACTCGGCAGTGTCCACCATTTGTACTCACCGAGTACATTGGGGATACCATCGCTAGCCAGCTTTTCCCTGTCATTGCGAGGAGCTTTAGCGACGAAGCAATCTAACGTAAAAAGGGGAAAGACGTAGAATTAGGTTGATTATTCTTAAGAGACTGAAAAAATACTCTCAATCAACCCCCT
>JAIWEW010000199.1:0-2318 GCA_048632005.1 bacterium | reverse complement strand
GATTAGCTGTTCATCGAATTTGGCCGAGTCGAAGTATACCCTTTCATTCTCAGCATCGATGGTTATTCCCGGGAAATACTCAGATGCCTGGGCATACATATCTTCGTAGTAGCTAACATCGGGCAATTGAGGCCAAAAGGGAATATCAAGGCTAAGAGCAAGCTCAAGGGCTCTCTCAACATCCTTGTGGGGCATTATGCCCATGGCCGTAGTCTGGCAGTTGCCCTGGAATTCTATACTTACAGGCATTAAACCCCAGCTTAAATACCTAGTTTTTCCCTTTTTAACTCTATATTTGCCAATATGTCATCCGCTGCCTTAACCGGATCCTTCTCTACATTCAGCTGGCCACCGGTCAAGTCTTTACAGTCTTCGGTCAGAAGCTTAACCAGATTTGGCCCGCCGGTGACGGTTGGCACCGGATTCACATAGGTGTAAAGGCCAAATGCCAGAGCGAAGACGGCGTCGATAGTCGCTTTCTGCTCCATGTATTCAGGTGCGACTGCAGCCACCGGTAGTTCAGGAATAGGCACGTTCCCCATGGCACTGGAGACTGCAGCAAGCAGGTCAGCGACCCGACCGGTATCTGTACAGGTTCCATAACTGAGAACTGGCGGTATTCCGAGGCTCTGGCAGAGACCTTTAAGCCCGGTGCCGGCGAGCTCTGCGGCCTCAGGACTACATAGACCGGCGACCTGCATCGCTCCGTTGCCGCAACCCATTGATAGAATCAGAAGGTCGCGCTTAATCAGTTCTTTCGCCATCCTGACACTATGCACATCCTGGCCGGTATCTCGCAGGGTAGTGCAGGAGATAAGCCCTATGATCCCCCGTATGGATCCGCCTTTAATTGCCTCTAAGAGCGGTTCGAGGGAACCGCCCAGGGCATCGACAATGCTCTCGGTAGAGAACCCTACTATAGCCTCACCCAGTGGTAACCCGGTGACTGGTTTAACGGAGGCTCGACGCTCTTTGAAGTTGTCTATAGCCATCTGTAGCAGTTGGGCTGCCTGCTCCTCGGCCTTCTGTGGTTCATAGTTAACGCGCTCTGTGATGCCATCAAAGGCAACCAAGTCACTTACTGGTATAAGCTTGAACTTATATTTCTGCGCATAAAATGGATCTACAGGCATGGAGCAATTCATGTCACAGGCGAAGAGGTCAATACAACCGCTGCCGAGCACGGCCTCTTGCGTTATCCAGTTTCCCGTAAAACCATAGAACACATCGTCCATTTCCCATCTTTGAATCATTTCCTGGCCCGTTTCGATGTTGGCAATAATGCGCAGGCCCTTGGCCCCAACTGCCTTTGCCTTATCCTGCCATTCCGGCTTTCTGGCCAGCTGCACCATAGCGAAACCGAGAAATGGTTCGTGACCGTTGGGCAAAGCGTTGACATAATCCGGATCAAGGACACCGAGGTCAACACGCATCTTATGAGGCCTCGGAACTCCGAAGATAATATCCTGACAGTACTCATTTACAATCTGACTTTGATAGGCCATGGCTATACCCATGCGCATTGCTTTGAGGGCGAGGCTCACATAGTAACCATCTACATTGGTGAGACATGAACTTGTTGCCCGCAGCATCTCACCGTATATCCCGCCTGGAAACAGGTCCAGCTTCTTCCATACTGCCTTGCGCTCTTCGGGAGCCAGTGCTTCTACAATTAGACTTGGCTCGTCAAACTTGCGATTGAAGTCAGCCTGTACGAAATCATACAGACGCAGGGCCGTCTCAGCCTCTGTACCTGCAGTGGACACGCCAAGCCTCTCAGCAAATATCTTCAGTTTATCCTTCTCTGTAATCTTAAAGGGTGTCTCCCCCTTAGCTGTAGCCCGGAGCGTTTTTACGGTCTGTTCGGTGTGGTAGTGATAAGTCGAGGTCCCCATAACGTTCCTGAGCAGCATCATGCGCATTGCCATACCATCGCCGGTAATGCCACAGACACCTTTTTTATCTTTAGCTACGTCCGCGCGGCAGGGCCCATTCGAGCAAAGGTCACATCGAACGCCTCCCATACAGAAAGGGCAACGCTGGTCAGGATTACCTCCCATACCCTGGGCTTCGTATCTGTCCCAGATATTATCCACGTTGTCTTCTTTGAGCCGTTGGTAAACTTTACGTACCGACTCGTGATATGAAATCCTGTCACCCTCCATTGCGACACCTCCTTATTAAGCGCAAATAGTACTGCATATATTAGCATATATAAGAGACTGCTGAAATAGTCTCAATCAACCCCCTATATCCCCCAATCTTGGGGGACTTTTTAAATCCGGGGGACACCCCCAGACCCCCGGCAGGAAGTATCC
>JAIWEW010000198.1:0-2325 GCA_048632005.1 bacterium | reverse complement strand
AAAGCGAGCGTGTCTTGCGCTCTTAACATAAAGAGACTGTTGAAAAATGGGTGCAGGATACTTCCTGCTGGGGGTCTGGGGGTGTCCCCCAGTTTTTTAAAGTCCCCCAAGATTGGGGGATTAGGGGGTTGATTGAGACCATTTCAGCAATCTCCTAAAGTAAAGGCGTCGAAATCCAAAGCTATGAGGGAAAAACTTGTATAAGATTCTGAGCAGGGAAACCCTGGTGCCCAATAACCACCTATTCAAGATCGAGGCGCCAGCGGTTGCCCGAAAAGCCCGAGCAGGCCAGTTCGTAGTATTAATGATAGATGAGAAGGGAGAGCGCATTCCACTTACCATTGCCGACTGGGATCGAGAGGAAGGGAGCATCACCATCGTTTTCATGGAGGTGGGGGTCACCACTCGCAAGCTGGCCCAGCTCAGGGCTGGTGACTCCATCGCCAGTTTCGTCGGTCCACTGGGACTACCCTCACATATCGAAAAGTTCGGCACCGTGGTCTGCGTTGGTGGGGGGGTCGGCGTTGCCCCTATTTTCCCCGTCGCCCGTGCCCTCAAAGAGGCGGGGAATAAGATAATATCCATTATTGGTGCTCGCAGCCACGACCTCCTTTTTTGGGAGGACCGGATGCGAGAGGTAAGTGACAGTCTGGTAGTGACCACAGATGATGGCTCCTACGCCCGCAAGGGCCTGGTCACCGAGCCGCTGAAGGAGATTTTGGAAGGGGCCGAAAAGGTCGACCGGGTGGTTGCTATCGGCCCTGCCGTGATGATGAAGTTCTGTTCACTGACCACAAAACCCTTCGCTATTCCCACCATTGTTAGCCTCAACCCGATAATGGTCGATGGCACCGGCATGTGCGGTTGCTGCAGGGTGGAGGTCGGCGGCGAGACTAAATTCACCTGCGTCGATGGGCCCGAATTCGATGGACATCAGGTCGACTGGGACCTGGTTTTCGCCCGCCAGCGTATCTATTTCGATGAGGAGAAGCACGCCACGGAATGTGCGTGCAGGGAAGGCGTGGACCATGGCTAAGCTCGATCTGAACCGCGTGTCTATGCCCAAGCAGGAGCCGCTGGTACGGGCAAAGAACTTCGATGAGGTCGCCCTGGGGTATAGCGAGGAGCAGGCCATGTACGAGGCAACCCGGTGCATCCAGTGTCCCAAGAAATCATGCGTCGGCGGCTGTCCGGTGGATGTAGATATCCCTGAATTTATCAATGCGCTACGGGAAGGTGATATGCCTGGGGCCGTCAGGTTCCTAAAGGGTAAAAACAGCCTGCCCGGCATCTGCGGCAGGGTCTGCCCCCAGGAGACACAGTGTGAAGAGGTCTGCTCCCTGGGCAAGAAGGGGGCTCCTATAGCTATCGGCCGCCTGGAGCGCTACGTAGCCGACTGGGAGCTGGCCCAGGGTCAGATGAAGAAGCCTCAGATTGCAAAGGTGACAGGTAAAAGAGTAGCAGTGATAGGCTCGGGGCCGGCGGGGCTCACCGCCGCCGCTGACCTGGCTAAAATGGGTCACAAGGTTACCCTCTTTGAAGCGCTCCACGTCGCGGGTGGTGTGCTGATGTATGGCATCCCAGAGTTTCGCCTGCCCAAGCATGTCGTTCAGGCCGAGGTTGACTACGTAAAGTCTCTGGGAGTGGACATTAGACTGGACTTCGTAATCGGCAAGACCATGACCGTAGACGAAATCCTCGAGGACGGCTATGATGCCATCTTCATGGGCACCGGTGCAGGCCTGCCCATGTTTCTGAATATCCCTGGCGAGAACCTCAACGGCATCTATTCGTCTAACGAGTTCCTCACCAGGACAAACCTGATGAAAGCCTACCTGTTTCCCGAGTATGATACCCCGATTAAGAGGGGACACCGGGTAATGGTGATCGGCGGTGGCAATGTGGCTATGGATTCCGCAAGGTGTGCCTTAAGGCTAGGCGCCGATGAAGTCTATATTGTCTATCGCCGTTCCGAGGCGGAGATGCCGGCGAGGAGGGAGGAGGTGGAAAATGCCCAGGAGGAAGGGATTATATTCAAGTTTCTGACCAACCCCAAGCGGTTTGTCGGCAACGATCAGGGCTGGGTTGTGGCTGCAGAATGTTATGAGATGGAGCTCGGAGAGCCGGATGAGTCCGGCCGGAGGCGCCCTATCACCAAAGAGGGCAGCGAGTTCATGCTGGAGGTTGATACCGTAGTCATTGCCCTGGGCACTACCCCCAACCCGTTAGTGCCCACCACTACACAGGGGCTGGATGTCACCAAACGGGGCACAGTGGTCGCCGATGATAAGGATGGCAAGACCACCAAGGCGTGTGTCTGGGCAG
>JAIWEW010000197.1:0-2338 GCA_048632005.1 bacterium | reverse complement strand
AACAGTCTCAATTAACCACCTAATCCCCCAATCTTGGGGGACTTTTTAAAGCTGGGGGACACCCCCAGACCCCCGGCAGGAAGTATCCTGCACCGGGGTTTTCAGCATTCTCTTTGTTATTGACCTCATCTATCTGAATGCTCTTTTTGATGATGTTCTGGTGACCCCCACTTTCACCTCATCGCCGATCGTGGCGCCAAGATACCTGGCGGCACTGCCCTTCTGCACCGATACCTCAAGCTGCTCACTTGATCCAATAATCGCCATGAACTCCTCTCCCTCTTCGTAGGAAGTGCTCAGGTTATCGATGATATGACCGCAAACTTCTATAAACAGCCTGCCCTTGGGAAGATCCGACCTTCTTATATCGGTGACAAGATTACCAAAGCGGTCGATGTGAATTACTTTGCCAATAAGCATCCCGTCCTCGCCAATCTGAGGCCTGGGTAAAGCAAATGTAGTGAGTGATGGGATTGAATCTCCAAACTCGTGGGGAGGGACACCCAGGGAGAGATGGGCAGCAACAGGGGCGAAGATGTCTCGACCGTGAAATGTGTTGCTCAAAGGAGAGAGCCAGAAGCTGGGATTCGTGATAGCGAACGCCTCAATCCCTTCACCAGCTTCCTCTACAACATAGCTTAACACACCGTTGTCAGGACCAAGGAAGTATCCATGTTGATTGATAAGTAGTATCGCTTGTCTCTCCGTGCCGACTCCAGGGTCAACGACCACAATATGAATAGTGCCCCCGGGGAAGCGGCGATTGGTGGTACTCAAGATATAGGCAGCCTGAGTAATATTCTGGGGATTGATAGTATGGCAGATATCGACGATTGTAACCTCAGGGTTGATGCTAAGGATAACCCCTTTCATCTCTGCCACATAGGAGTCATCAGTACCAAAGTCAGTAGTCAGTGTAATAATTGCCATGCTAACCGGTAGCTAGAACCGAGAATATCGAGACGATCACGAAGATCACCATCAGAACGATGGTGAAGCGGAACAGCGTTTTCTCTATTCCCCGTTTTGTACGAAACGTTCCCGTTTGCTGACCGAACATACCACCTAGACCTCCCCCCCTTACCTGAAGAAGGAAGAGGCCTAATAATACAAGCGCCAGTATAATTTGAGCAATGTATAGATAAGTCTCCATCTTTATGTAACCAGCCTCTCTTTTATTAGCTCATTCACCACAATATAATCCGCCCTTCCCTTCGTCTCCCTCATTACCTGTCCCACAAGGAACTGCAGGGCTTGCTCCCTCCCCTTTTTATAATCCTCAACCGCCTGACCATTGGATGCGATCACCCGATCCACAATCCCTTCTATCTCACTGGCATCGCTGATCTGGGCAAGCCCTCGTTCGGTAACAATGTCGGAGGCACATTTTCCGCTCTTGAACATCTCCTCGAAGACCGTCTTGGCCGCCGGCCCGCCTAGCGTGCCATTATCGATAAGCTCCAGCATGTCCACCAGAAGCTTCGGAGTCACCTTGGTATTATCGATATCAGTATCCGTGGCATTAAGCAGCCTGGTAAACTCTCCCAATAGCCAGTTGCTCACTATCTTCGCCCTTCTCTCTGCCCGGGCCTCCGTGTTAAGTTCTATGCAGGTTTCAAAAAAATCCGCCATTGCTTTAGAGGCGGTTAGCAAGCTGGCGTCGTAGTGCGACAAGCCATAATCTATGACGTATCTATCCCTCCTCGCCTCAGGAAGTTCGGGGAGACGCGATCTAAGATCCGCCACCCACTGTCGACTGAACACTATCGGTGGAAGGTCGGGCTCAGGAAAATACCGGTAATCGTGAGCATACTCCTTGCTCCGCTGCGATACCGTTACTCCACGATCCTCGATCCAACCCCTGGTCTCCTGAACGAGTCTATCTCCTGCTTCAATAGCCTCCCTCTGCCTCTCCTCCTCATATTTCAGGGCGCTGAAAACCGACTTGAAGCTGTTCATATTCTTTACTTCTACCTTAACCGAATCGGTGCTGCCCGCCGTGCGTATGCTGATATTGGCATCACACCTGAAGCTCCCCTCCTCCATATTCCCGCTGGAAACACCGAGGAACTGCAGTATAGTACGCATCTTTATAAGATACTGGCGCGCCTCTTCAGGTGAGCGCAGATCTGGCTCACTGACAATCTCCATCAGAGGTGTCCCCGCACGATTGACATCCACGAGGCTATAGGATTCCCCCTCGGCGGTATTTCGATGGATTAGCTTTGCCGTATCCTCCTCCAGGTGAACCCGGGTGATACTGATTTTCCTTTTGCGTTTATTTTGCTCCCCACCCTTTTCCTCATCTGCGACCTCGATATCTATCCAGCCGTTTATA
>JAIWEW010000196.1:0-2346 GCA_048632005.1 bacterium | reverse complement strand
TAATTTCCTTGCGGGGGTCCTTGACCCCCGCCTCCTTGTAGGCAGCTACGCCGGCACGATAGGTCTCCTCGACGTGGGTGTAGTCATATTCAGAAGTCATCCGGCCCGAAGTAGGGCTGGCGCATATCTGAAGGGCCTTTATATACACCGGGTCGGGGCGGAACTTCTTAGCTATATCGGCGCGGGTGAGGATAGCAGCGGAAGCGCCGTCGGAGACGCCACAGCAGTCGAACAGCCCCAGCGGCCAGGCGATAATGGGAGCAGACAACACCTGCTCCATGGTTAGCTCCCGTCTGAAATGGGCCTTGGGATTCAGCGAGCCGTTATGGTGGCTCTTGATCGAGATCTTGGCCAGCATGGCCTTGCCCTCTTCGGGGCTCAAACCATATCGGTCAAAGTACGTGGTGGCCATGATGGCGAACATCCCAGGCGGGGTCGACTGATAGTGGGAGTTTGTGCGATTCTCCATACCCGGCAGGCCGCTCATACCCTCGTCCTTCAGCTTCTCGAAGCCCACAGCCAGGCAAACATCGTGAATACCGGCGGCTACAGCATAGGCGGCGCCCCTTATCGCTTCATGGCCGGAGCCGCAGGCGTTCTCCACCCGGGTAACCGGGATGTACTGCAGCTTCAACGGCTCGCTGAGTGAGCGACCTCCCATTCCACTGAAAAGGGTGCCTACCCACGCAGCCTCGATATCTTTAGCCTCAATGCCGGCATCGGTGCAAGCCTCGCTCACTGCGTCCACTATGAGGTCGCTGGGGCCTTTATCCCACAGCTCACCGAACTTGGTGCAGCCCATACCTACAATGGCAACTCTATCTTTAATGCTACCTGTCATCTCTTATCTCCTTTAACACCTTATCGGCCGGGCCTTCCAGAAATAGTTGCTGATGCCCCGATCAAACTGTAGTTTTCTGAAAGTCATCTCCACGTCAGTGCCCACATCTATCTTATCCGGATCGCGATCGGTGAGATCGAAGAAAGCCCTGCCACCGCCCTCAAACTCTATCAGCACTACTGAAGCAGGGGGGTCAATGACCGGAGCCAGCCTGTCGTGAGTGAAGCTGAAGACCTTGGCCTTCCTTCCGGCAAAGTTATAGTCCTCAAAGTCATCCTTAGCCTGGCACTCGGCACAGATGCGTATGGGTGAGGTCCCCATAGCACCGTTGTCATACTGCGGGGTGCCGCAGCGCCTGCACTTTACTCCCCACAGGCCAAGGAGGGTCCTACGCTCCCGCCATATGGCCGATAAGCGGATATGCTGCTTCTCGGGCCTCCTCGCTGCTTCCAATGGAACCAGGTCACGCCAGCGAAGATAATCGTTGTAGTTTTCCAGCATATGCTTGGACTCCAAATGCCTGCTCATCCCGCGGCGCTCTCCCAGCTTCTCTATGGCATCGGTTACCTGCAGGAGAAATGCGTCGGCACCATTTCCGAACCCGGCAAAGAGTATCTTGTCCCCGGGCTTGGCCTCCTCCAGGGCGCTCACCAGCATCATCGGGGCCATTGCACATCCGGTGATGCCCACATTCATGAAGACGCTAAGCGGGTCCTGGAGCTGAGAGGGGTCGAACCCCAGCGCTGCCGCTGCTTTCCCATGCCTCCGCACATCGCCGGAGGGATCAAAAACCACTTTGGTAAGGTCTTTTGGCGAGAGGCCACACTTCCCCATCAATCCGGATATGGCCTCGGGGAGAAGCTTGGAATAGCCCTCGTCCAGTATCATGCGGTCTTCCCACGAGCGTACAAAGGTGTCGCTCTCAGACCGCCATGTACCCGCCAGTTCATCAGAGATTGAGTAGCTCTCCTGAATCTCGGCAATGACATTATCCGTGCCCAAGAGAAGGGCGGCAGCGCCATCACCCAGGCCCTGCTCCATCATACCGCCCGGGGCGGCCATGCGCCTGTCCGAAACAGCTACCAGGATGCTACTTGCTGTACCAGCTCTAATAGTGTCCAGAGCCAGAGATAACGCGGTTGTCCCCGACCGCAACGAAGTGGTTATATCAGCCGTGCGGATGTCACGACGTAAATCGAGGGGCAATGCCATCAAGGCGGAGCACTGCTTCTCCTTATAGGGAGAGGTAGTGGTAGCAAAATAGAGGCCATCAACTGTATGTGCATCTATGCCCCTCAGGCAGTCTATAGCTGCTTCAACGGCCATTGTCAGGCTATCTTCATCATAGCTGGCAATTGCCTTTTCCCCGGGCATAGCGAAGCCTCCCCAGGCTTTTAAAAACTGCTGTCGGTCTATCCGGTGCCAGGGTATATAGGCACCGTACGATGTTATCCCTATCATTCCATCTCCTCCTTAAGTTTATAAGTCCATCGGGTTACAGTCTA
>JAIWEW010000195.1:0-2350 GCA_048632005.1 bacterium | reverse complement strand
AAATTGCCATTAAGATTCACCGAGCAGTGAAGGCGATAACCGCCAATCCCGATCCCTATCGCGCTGTGAAGGATGAAGAGATCAGAATTTCCCGGGAACTCATCAGTGAGGTAAGCTCAGCTTACAGCAATGATTTTAAGGGTTATCTGGCGCTCTCCGCTGCGGGTAATGCCATCGATTTTTTCAGGGACTTCCATACTATCAGGGGGGATATGAGGAACAAAGTGGAATTCCTCCTTGACGACTCAGACAAGTTCGAAAGGAAGCTGGAAAAAGCAACAAACGTTCTCTTTCTCGCTGACAATGCCGGCGAGGTATTCTTCGATTTGCCTGTCATAAAATGGATGGAGAGGTTTGCGCCGGTGACCTACGTAGTAAAGGAATCACCGGTGCAAGATGATATCACTCTGCAGGACCTGAGGATGGCCGGGCTTGAGAAAGATCTGGATCGCGTGATAACCACCGGTACGGCCACACCCGGGGTGCTGCTACATCTGGCCTCAGACGAGTTCAAGCGAGAGTTTGCAGCGGCCGATTTGATACTGGCAAAAGGTATGGGATACTACGAGACGCTCTCGGAATTTGCCGGTGATGGCAGGGTGCTCCATTGTCTAATGGCCAAGTGCCAGCCAGTGGCCGATTCCATAGGGGTGCCGCTGAACAGCTACATTGCGATGCTGCGTTGAGGCAGGTTTATGAAAGGTTGGAAGGAAAACTTTATCTTTTTCCCCGATAGCTATTTCATCGGGGACCCGGCTGACTGGGGGCTGCCGTTCGAAGATATCTATTTTCCAACCGCCGATGAATTAACTCTACACGGGTGGTTTGTTCCGGGAAGCAGTAGGATGACACTACTATGGTGCCACGGCAATGCCGGAAATATCAGCCACCGATTGGATAATCTAAAGCTCCTTCATGATAGGCTGGCGCTTAATATCTTCATTTTCGATTACAGAGGCTATGGCCGAAGTCAGGGGAAGCCATCTGAGGAGGGCACCTATCGCGACGCTGAGGCTGCTGTGGCTTACCTGCGCATTCGCAAGGATATTGACCAGGACGCGGTGATCATCTTCGGTCGTTCCCTGGGCGGGGCAATTGCTGTAGACCTGGCGAGCAAGCACCAATGCCTCGGGCTTATCCTCGAATCGACTTTCTCCTCCTTGGCAGGCATGTTTCCTTACCTTCCTCCAGATGCGATTCCCATCAAGTACGACTCGCTGGCTAAGATAAAGCAGGTCAGGATGCCACTGCTCATGCTGCATGGAGATTGCGACGAAGTGGTCCCTTTCCAATCGGGTAGGGAATTATTTGAAGCAGCTAACGAACCGAAGGAGTTCTATACCATTAAAGGTGCAGGCCACAACGATACCTACACCACAGGTGGCGAAGGATATTTGGCTGTATTTCAGGGGTTTATATCAGACCTGAAGAGAACTTGACGGGGGCGAAACATTTTCTATGGATTGGGCATGCGCCTAATCGACTAAGGCCTGAGAGGTGCTCCCTCGTAGCGTAGCCTTTATTCCTGGCAAACCCGTAGCCCGGATGTGTGTCATCAAGCTCCACCATGATGCGATCCCTGGTCACCTTGGCAATAATAGAGGCACAGGCGATAGAAAGTGATCGGCTATCGCCCTTTGTGATGCTTATCTGGGAGAGAGCGATCTCCGGCAAGGTGACGAAGTCGATGAGGAGGAAATCAGGGGCTTGGGTAAGGTGCGCCACAGCTGAGCACATAGCCATCTTCGTTGCCATTACAATACCATGGGTGTCGATTGATTCGGGGGGCGTATGGCCGACGCCGATAGCGATAGCTGCTGCTTCAATTAAGGGGAAGAGGAATGCTCGCTGTTTTGGCGTAAGCTTCTTACTATCGCGCACCAAAGGGAGCCAGTGGGCATCCAGGTCGAGGGGAAGGATCACAGCAGCAGCCATCACCGGCCCCGCCAGTGGGCCCCGACCCACTTCATCGATACCTGCAATGAAGCGGTAGCCCTGCTCTACAAGCGTCTGTTCCTCAATGAAGCTCGGAATCTGTGTTTTCCGGATTGGCATTTTCAATCGTCCTGCTTCTCCTCAGTGCCTGTTTTATCCGTTTACCAATTGGCTATGTGAAGACAGTTGTGAACTCCACCTGAAATATGCTGGCACTACAGACATCGATACTTCCCTTTAGCTCTAGCACTTCCCTCAGATTCTCTGAGTATTCATACCAAACCATGCTATCATTTCTTTGATAAAAAGTTAAGCGGTGCTGATCTAGTTCAGATAGATAGGTGATACCCTAGTGAGACCGCTGAAAAAGAGGTGCAGGATACTTCCTGCCGGGGGTCTGGGGGTGTCCCCCAGC
>JAIWEW010000194.1:0-2362 GCA_048632005.1 bacterium | reverse complement strand
CTTGCAGAATATCCCCATTCGCGGCGAGCTGGGCCAGCAGGTGAGGAAGGCCTTTATCGCCGGCGATGGCTTCCTGTTGCTGAGCGGTGATTATTCTCAGATCGACCTCCGTGTTATGGCGCATCTCTCCCAGGACGCTCATCTACTTGATGCCTTTCACCATGATGAGGATATCCATACGGCTACTGCCTCCCAGGTTTTCGACGTGCCTGCTGCTGAGGTGACGCCGGATATGCGACGGGTGGCCAAGACGGTGAACTTCGGGGTGATCTATGGTATGAGTGGCTACGGGCTGGAGCAGGCTACTACACTTTCCCGTGAGGAAGCCTCTAGATTTATTGATACCTATTTTGAGAAGCATAGTGGGGTGAAAGCGTATATCGAGGCGACGAAGAGCCAGGCCAGGGATCGGGGATACGTGGAGACGGTTCTAGGCAGAAGAAGATATATCCCGGAAATCAATTCCTCCAATGGTCAGGTGAGGGCAGCGGCGGAGCGCATGGCGATAAACATGCCCGTTCAGGGAACCGCTGCCGATATCATCAAGCTGGCAATGATTGACATAAAGAGGGAGATGGATAGGCAAGGGTTGAAGGCAAAGATGATCCTCCAGGTTCACGATGAGCTTGTCTTCGAGGTACCCCAGGAAGAGCTTGACCTGATGAAGGGCCTGGTTGCGGAGATCATGCCCAATGCCCTGAAGCTTAGCGTTCCGCTTACAGTCGAGGTCAAAACCGGCCCAAATTGGGGGGAGCTGAATTAAGTAAAGAACATAAGATGACCGATAGTCTACAAACAAGTTGACTGCTGAAAAAGAGGCGCAGGATACATCCTGCCGGGGGTCCGGGGGTGTCCCCCAGCCTCAAAAGTCCCCCAAGACTGGGGGACATAGGGGGTTGATCAAGACTATTTCAGCATTCTCATAAAAAAGAAGGGAATAGGGATAATATGCAAACAAAAGAAGTGGTTATGGTGGACTATGCACGGACTCCAGAGGGAAGGGGGGCTGCAAAAGGGAAGCCGGGGTTCTTTGATGCTTGCCGTTCCGATGATCTGGGGATTGTTGTAATAGAGGATTTGATAAGGAGAACAAGCATAGACCGTACCGCAATTGATGGCATATATTCAGGATCACCAAACTTAAGTTACATACAGGGCAATATGGGCAGGGGAATGGCCTTGATGACCTGTGGTTATGATACACCTGGTTTGACTGTAGACCGCGCGTGTACTTCTGGCATGACCACTGGGATGATTGCCACAATGGAAATTATGTTGGGATATGGCGATATCTATATTGCCGGTGGAATGGAGAGTTGCTCCAGCTTTCCCATTCCTATAATCACTCCAGACTCAGATATAGCTGCAATGTTGGAGAAATTCGGTAGGGAGCGTTCCTGGCCAAATCCGAAAATATTTAGCATGGTTGATATTAGTGTATTGATTGGTATGGGGATGACTGCTGAGAGGTTGGCGAAGGACTATGAACTTACCAGGGAGGAGCATGACCAATGGGCATTGCGTAGCAATATGAGGGCTGCGGCGGCTTATCGAGAGGGGCGGTTTAAAAACGAGATAATCCCAATGGAGGCTAAGCTATCGGATGGAACGATAAAGGTTGTTGATTATGATGAAACTGTAAGACCTGATTCAACCATTGAGAAGATAAGAAGCCTGCCATCCATCTATTCTGCTGATGGGGTTATTACTGCTGCCAGTGCATCCACTGAGAATGATGCAGCCGCATTCGGTGTTTTTATGTCAAAAGAAGAAGCGAAAGAATTAGGATTAGTACCAATGTGTACCATAAAGGAGATAGCCCACGCTGCATGTGATCCCGGGATTATGGGATACAGCGCCATCAAAGCGACGAGGAAGGCTCTCGAGAGGTCGAATTTATCAGCGGATGACATAGATGTATGGCAATCCAATGAGGCATTTGCGACTGTGCCTATGGCACTGTGTAAGGATTTAGGCGTAGACCCGGATAAGATGAATGTTAATGGATGCGCATGTTGCATCGGACATGCTATCGGTGCCAGCGGGATGCGTGTGCTTGGTACAGCTGCTTATGAAATGAACCGCACGGGGTCCAGATACGGCTGTGCCTCCATATGCGGTGGCTGGGGTCAGGGAACTGCAATCATTGTGGAGAGGGAGGATTACTGGGATGGTCGTCATGCCTGGAAATTGGGTGGAGTTCCAACACCAGCAAAGTATCCATATACCGATCCCTTCCCGGGGTTTCCGCCTGAGCGTAACAGCTTAATTTTAAAGACCGCTGAAAAAGAGGTGCAGGGTACTTCATGTCGGGGGTCTGGGGGTGTCCCCCGGCTATAAAAAGTCCCCCAAGATTGGGGGA
>JAIWEW010000193.1:0-2385 GCA_048632005.1 bacterium | reverse complement strand
AGGCGGGTAATTTTCTCTTTCAATCCATGGATTAAGAAGCGGAATTTCGCCCTGGTCAGTAGCGGATGAACGAGCACGCTAAAAAAGCCTGTGGCTCACTTCCCATACGAGCGCACCAGGCAGGAACATTTCCTGCTAACAGAAATATCCAAGGGAAAGAGGATTGATTATAGGTCAGGACATTCCTACTCCTCGTCCCATGCCTCCTCCCCGATAAGGGGGACGAAGCGACAACGGGTTAAACTCTTGACTGTCACCCCCTCATCCCTCCTGATGACTTGCCGGAGGTCCTGCTCCCAGCGAGAGCCCACCGGTATCACTAACCTACCGCCCACAATTAGCTGATCGACAAGTGTCTGGGGAATTGCAGGCGCAGCGGCGGTTACTATTATTGCATCATAGGGTGCCTCAGCAGGCCAGCCCAGCGTTCTTTGCGCAAGTTTTACTTCTATATTTGTATAGCCCAACCTCTCTAACGTATGTTTCGCAGTCTGGGCGAGCTTTTGCATCCTCTCCACTGTGATTACCTGGCGTGCCAGCTCAGCTAGAATCGCAGCCTGGTACCCGCTTCCTGTGCCTAGCTCCAGAACCTTCTCAGAACCGGTTAGAAGCAGGGCCTGGGTCATCAGGGCCACGATAAAGGGTTGTGATATAGTTTGATCCTCTCCTATAGGCAAGGGCCGATCGTCATAAGCAAAGCAGCGACTTGAGGTGGGCACGAAAAGCTCGCGACGCACCCGCCCCATTGCGTCGAGCACCCGCTCATCTTCTATCTCGCGACGCAGGTGTTGAATGAGTTTTTCGCGATCTTTTTCCAGACTCACCTTGGCCTCAGCTTCACTGCCATCATCCCGAAATCTACCACAAACATGGAATGACATCAAGGTTGATGGCATACCGCAATCCCTATATAATCAAATTGGTTGCTTTCAGCCTGTGAAAGGAGGAATAAATGGCGAAATTATCCGAGGAAATGAAGACTCTAATTGCCAGCCAACAGGCGTTTATCGCCACCACTGGCCCCGATGGTGCGCCTAACATTGGTACAAAAGCCAGCACCCATGTGCTGGACGATGAGCACATCGTGTTTTACGAATTGACGGGTGGACGCACCTGGATAAACCTGCAGAATGATCCCAGGGTAGCTATCGCAGTAGCGGACAGGAGCAAGCTGCAAGGCTATCGCTTTGTGGGAAAAGCGGAGCTTATAACCGGGGGAGAACTCTACGATGGTGCCAAGAAGCTGGCGGAGATGATGAAGATGCCCGTTCCGCCCAAGGCAGCAGTGAAAGTAAAGGTGGATGAGATATATAACCTTGGCGCCGGCGGACTAAAAGTGGACTGATTCGCAGCCCTAAGCTGCGGCAGAGGATGGGAGTAAAATATTACGTCGGTACAAGCGGCTGGGTCTACCCGCACTGGCGGAATGTTTTCTATCCACCAAAGCTGGCCCAGTCGAAGTGGCTGGAGTTCTACACAGATCACCTCTCCAGTGTAGAGCTCAATAACAGCTTCTACCGCCTGCCCTCCGAGCGTTCCTTTTCCAACTGGCGCGATACCTCTCCAGATGGGTTTCGCTACGCTGTCAAGGTAAGCCGTTTCATCACACATATGAAAAGGCTGAAGGATGTCGCCGAGCCGCTAGAGACCTTTATTAACCGGGCGCGAAATCTTTCTGAAAAGCTGGGTCCACTTCTCTATCAACTCCCTCCAAACATGCACCGCAACGACGAGCTACTTGAGAGTTTCCTTGCAGTCTTGCCTAATGAGTTTCGCCACGTCATAGAGTTTCGCCACGAGACATGGTTCGACGAAAAGGTGTTCGACACACTGCGGCGCCACAATATAGGCTTTTGCGTCTTTGATATGCCCGGCCTTCCCTGTCCGCTCCTGGCAACTTCTGATTTCGCCTATATCCGCTTTCACGGCTCAAGCATGCTCTACTCAAGTAGCTATTCAGATGACGAGTTGGATGAATGGGCAAAGAGGATATTGTTACTAGCGGAGGATTTAAATGCTATCTATATCTACTTCAATAACGATGCCGAGGGCTTTGCCGTAAGGAATGCACAAACACTTTCACGTAAGCTAAGCTAAAATTCATTCATTAGTAACTAAGCCTCTCGATAAGATCAAGCATCTTGCCGCCAACACAGATTACCAACTCTATGCAAGAAATACATACTTTATCGGAATGCGAACACACAGGGAGTTCAGAAGCGATGTTCTGATATCTTGACAAAATTGGATAAGTGAATTAGCATGCTCGTTATTAGACGACAGTACGCATGCTTAGCAATTTTATTGAATGGAGACTGCTGAAATACTCTCAATCAACCCCCTGTATCCCCCAATCTTGGGGGACTTCAAAAGCTGGGGGACACC
>JAIWEW010000192.1:0-2423 GCA_048632005.1 bacterium | reverse complement strand
GCTTAAAATGCGGTGCCGTATACTCCCGGCGGGGGGTGTGGGGGGGCCCCCAAGCTTTAAACAATCCCCCAAGATTGGGGGATTGGGGGGTTGATTAAGCCTATTTCAGCAGTCTTAAGGAATAGAATCTCGGGAGGAGACTCAATGGCAAAACCAAAAAGAGTGAATAATGGACCAACTAAATGTACCAGGTGCGGGGGTGAAGAAATCAGGCGGGCGCAGATGACAATGTACGGCAAGATTGGTATTATGGGGCCGGACTATCGGTTCGACGTATATATTTGTAAGGACTGCAGCTATTCGGAGCTATTCTTCCAGGGTGCAAAGTGGATAGTGTAAGGCTCAAATACCCATTGATATCTTGTCGTCTGAACTCGTGTACCAGGTTACTAATGAGGAGGTGATTCCAATGGCAAAACCAAAGCCAAAGAGTGCTGAGTTTGTGCCTACTAAATGCGCCAAATGTGGGAATGAGGAAATAAAGCGGGAAGAGTTTTCCATGCATGGCAAACTCGGTTTTATGGGGCCAGATTATCGATTCGATGTATATATTTGCAGGAACTGCGGATATTCGGAGTTCTTCTTCCAGAGTGCAAAGTGGATTCGTTAAAAAATGCCTATCAGGGTATTGGCATCTGATGTCGTCTCCAAGATAGCCGCTGGTGAGGTCGTAGAGCGGCCCGCTTCGGTGGTCAAGGAGCTTGTGGAGAACTCTCTCGATGCTGATGCTACTCAGATCTCTGTCGAGGTGCGTGGTGGAGGCGTTAACCTGATCAGGGTTATCGATAATGGTACCGGTATACCTGCTGACGAGGTTACGGTTGCCTTCCAGCGCTACGCTACAAGCAAGATAGGCGATCTGGGAGACCTGGATGCCATTTCGAGCCTGGGTTTCAGGGGCGAGGCGCTACCCAGTATCGCTGCCGTGGCCGAGGTTGAAGTAATGACCCGCACTGCGGAGGAGCTCGCAGGAATCTATTTTAGTCTTAAAAATGGCGTGGTAGTCGAAACAGGGAAACGAGCCAGCCCTCAGGGAACCACCGTCACAGTACGCCACCTGTTCCAGAATGTCCCCGCCCGCCTCAAATTCCTCAAGTCAAATACTACGGAAAGTAGCCGTATTTCAAATCTGGTAAGCCAGTATAGCCTTGCCTTCCCGGAGGTGAGGTTCAGCCTGTTCCTTGATGGGCGGACGGCCCTTCAGACTGCGGGAAATGGAGCACTGCGCGATGTAATGGTCAAGGTTTACGGACTGGAGACAGCCGGGGCAATGATAGCGGTGGGGGAAGGGAATTATCCGGTATGGGGGTTTGTAAGCCCCCCGCACCTTGCCCGCTCAAGCCGGGGCCACCTTAGCTTCTTCATCAATCGACGCTGGGTGCACAGCGGGCTTCTCAGTCGCGCCACAGAGGATGCCTATCGGGGACTGCTAATGACGGGGAAACACCCGATCGCCGTGATTAATATCTCCCTTCCACCTCAGGATATCGATGTAAATGTCCATCCCTCTAAGGCCGAGGTGAAATTCCGCGATGAGCACGGTTTGTTTACCGCGGTCCAGCGATCGGTGCGTGCCGCCCTGGTGAAAGAGATGACCGTGCCTCAGGGGCAGAGGCACCCAAGTGCAGTCGGTGTGCCTGTGCTTTCTCATGAGAAGAAACCCTTAGCAATACAGGAAGAGCTATTTAAGGGTTACGCTGCAACCAGATCAGTGTCCGCACTAGCCAAACGACCCGAGGGGTCGACCCTGCCTATCCTTCGCGTCATCGGGCAGATCGCTGCTACATATATTACAGCCGAGGGGCCCGATGGGCTATATCTCATCGATCAACACGCTGCGCACGAGCGTATCCTCTTTGAGAGGGTGTGTTTTCAGCAGCAGAACAGTACAGTTGAAGCCCAGGGGATGCTTGACCCGCTAACCATTGAGGTTACACCGAGACAGGAGGAGCTACTGAAGGATGGTGTTGAAGTCCTGGAGTCCTTCGGCTTCGCCATCGAGCCTTTCGGTCCCCGAACCTACCTGCTGCGAACTGTGCCTACCTTACTTGGCCAGGGGAATGCCGCTCAAGCTGTGATTGAAATACTGGATTCCCTCGGGGAGGAAGGTGAGAGAGTAAAAAGAGAGGAAAAGATTGCCTTTTCGCTTGCCTGTCACAGTGCAGTGAAGGCCGGTCAGGTATTAAACCAGGATGAAATGAACGAACTGGTGCGCGAACTAGAGCAAACAGAGTCGCCGTATACATGCCCCCATGGCAGACCCACAATAGTCCGCTTTACCTCTTCCCAACTGGAGCGGGAGTTCGGACGTTCTTTATAGGAGACCGCTGAAAAAGAGGTGCAGGATACTTCCTGCTGGGGGTCTGGGGGTGCCCCCCAGTTTTTTAAATCCCCCAAGATTGGGGGATTAGGGGGTTGATTGA
>JAIWEW010000191.1:0-2433 GCA_048632005.1 bacterium | reverse complement strand
GTTTATGTATACTTCCTGCTGGGGGTGTGGGGGTGTCCCCCAGCTTTAGATGTCCCCCAGGATTGGGGGATATAGGGGGTTGATTGAGAGTATTTCAGCAGTCTACAGAATATTCCTCGTAGCGAAGCAGACTGGTAATCATGCACAACAGATCCATAATAAGAAAGCCCTGGCTTTTCCTTGTAATGCTTGGGTTACTCATCCTCTTTATGCCTGGGGAAGCGGGTGCTGCTACTCCCGAGGTGGATATCATCAGGGTTGATGGTACGGTCACCCCTGTTCTCGCTGGTTATATTGACCGCGGGATCGGGCTGGCTGAGGAGCGCGGTGCCACTGTCTGTATTATTGAGCTGGATACGCCAGGAGGACTAGATAGCGCGATGCGTGATATTGTACAGCGTATCCTTGAGGCCGATGTCACGGTAGTAGTCTATGTGCCACCGGGGTCAAGAGCCGCCTCGGCGGGTGCCTTTATCACCCTGGCTGCTCACGTCGCGGCGATGGCGCCGGGCACCGCGATCGGCGCTGCGCACCCCGTCGCCCTTGGTGGGGAAGGGATAGATGAGACCATGGAGGAGAAGGTGGTCAACGATGCCGTTGCCTATATTAGAAGCATCGCCGAGGCCCGCGGTCGCAATGCAGACTGGGCCGAGGCTGCAGTGAGGGAGAGTAGGTCAAGCCCCGCCTCGGAAGCCCTGGAGTTGCGGGTTATCGATATTGTGGCCGATAATTTGGATGATCTCCTCCTCCAGCTTGAAGGGTGGCAGGTGACACTCTTAAGTGGAGAGGAGGTTACCCTGCAGACCGATGGTGCCGAGCGTGAGTACATTGACATGGGGACCATGGAGCGCTTTCTGTTCACCATCTCCGACCCAAATATCGCCTACATACTGCTTAGCCTGGGGATGCTCGGAATCATGTTAGAGCTATATAATCCGGGGACGATCTTCCCCGGAGTTGTCGGCGTTAGTTGTCTTTCGCTCTCCTTCTATTCCTTAGGGATGCTCCCGGTTAACTATGCCGGGGTGATACTGATCGCACTCGCATTTGGACTCTTTATAGCTGAGATGTTCATTGCCAGCCATGGGTTGCTGGCATTGGGAGGCATAGCTTTATTAACGGTAGGCTCGATGATCTTGATGAGCAGCCCCTATTTCCAGATACACCCCGGTGTTATTGCCGGGGTTGTGATCGTGGCCACCGTTGTTTTCCTCTTTGTCATCAGGGCTGTCGTGCACACCCAGCGAGGGCGGCAGCAGACGGGACGAGAAGCGATGATGGGCATGGTGGCAGTAGCCAGAACGACTCTCGATCCAACAGGAACCGTGTTTGTACACGGGGAACGCTGGGAGGCCACAGTGGATGAAGGAGAAGTCGAGCCAGGAGAGGAGGTGGTGATTACCGAGATAGACGGTTTGAGACTAAGGGTAACCAAGAAAAATAAGGGAGGTAAATAGAAATGGACTGGTGGATACCGATTGCCATATTGCTGGCGCTGTTGCTTATCTTGCTGCCGGCATCCATAAAGATCGTCTACCAATATGAGGCTGGTGTGGTGTTTCGTTTGGGACGACTGGTAAAGACGAGGGCACCGGGGATACGCTTCATTATTCCCTTCGTTGACCGCATGCGCAAGGTAGATACCAGGGTGATCACTATGGATGTGCCCTCTCAGGAGGCGATCACCAGGGATAATGTGACACTCAAGGTAAATGCGGTGGTCTACTTCAGGGTGATGCACCCCGAGGCTGCCATAGTTGAGGTCTATGACTATAAGATGGCCACCTACCAGATTGCCCAGACCACCCTGAGAAGTGTGCTGGGTCAATCTGATCTTGATGATCTGCTGACGCGCCGCGACAAAATAAATGCGCAGCTTCAGCAGATTATAGATGAGCAGACTGAGCCTTGGGGGATCAAGGTGAGCACGGTTGAGGTAAAGGATGTCGAGCTTCCCCTTCAGATGCAGCGGGCGATGGCGGCACAGGCTGAGGCAGAGAGGGAGAAGAGAGCAAAGTTGATCCATGCCGAGGGCGAGATGCAGGCTTCTGAGAAGTTAGCCGAGGCGGGTGCAGTAATTGGCAAAGATCCGGCCACGCTGCAATTGCGCTATCTTCAAACTCTAGTTACAATTGCCACGGAGAAATCCCAAATTATGGTATTTCCCCTGCCCATGGACTTGCTCAGCGCCTTCATGCCAAAGAAGGAGTGAGATATCACAGGCCCAGTTTAATAAGCTGAACACAGAAAGAAGGTAACTGGGAAACTGCCACGCGATAAGCCCTCTGAAAAAGAGGTGCAGGATACTTTCTGCCGGGGGTCTGGGGGTGTCCCCCAGCTTTAAAAAGTCCCCCAAGATTGGGGGATATAGGGGGTTAATTGAGAGTATTTCAGCAGTCTCCTAGTGTATTTATAAAGCGCTCTTCTGCCTCG
>JAIWEW010000190.1:0-2471 GCA_048632005.1 bacterium | reverse complement strand
GGAACTTGACATAGACCGTTATGCATCAGTAGAGAACGAGTGAATACCCCCCAGCTTGCTGGGGGGTAATTCACTTATCTTGATTAAATAAGCTCCGGTTCAGCGCCTGTGGTAAATCCTTTATAGCTGATAGCACCTGTAAATTTGTCAGGTCATTATAAAGCGGGGTGATGGCGATCCTATTATTGGTGAAAGCCCAAATATCGGTGCCTTCCTCCGGTTGCCAATCCGGCTTGCCGCGCACTATCCAGTAATAGTCCCTCTTCCCATCATGCCCCGGCTCGATCTCATCGCTATAGCTTCTCCGCCCTAAACGGGCAACTTCTATACCCTCGATCTGGTCGAGCGGCAGATTGGGAAGATTTATGTTTAAAAAGGTCTCCCCGGGTAAATCTGTTATTAATGGTGCAATTACGGCTGCTAGCCGGGCTGCAGCATCGAAATGAACATCCTTAAGCGCTCCCACCGAGATTGCTACCGAGGGAATACCCTTGAGGTATCCCTGGAAAGCAGCACCCACGGTCCCTGAGACAAGCACATCGTCGCCGAGATTTGACCCCTCGTTTATACCGGAGAATACCATGTCAACCTTTGTATCTAGTAAATGGCCCAGCGCTAGGATAACACAATCAGCCGGGGTACCCTCCACCAAATAGCTCTTTACCTCTTTAAGTGGGGATCGCACCATTTTAGCCCGCAGCGGATGGTGAAGTGTTACCGAACTACCAACAGCGCTCTGTTCCCGGTCAGGAGCTACGATAAAAACCTCGCCTACCTGAGAGAGTGCTTTAGCCAGCACCCACAGCCCCCTGGCGAGGAATCCATCATCATTCGTAACCAGTATTTTCAAAACTTTCGACCGATCATAGCCTATGTTATAGACAGATGGAGTTTTTCGAAATCGCTCCGATTTCTTTCATAATCATTATGTTGGAAATACCTTTCGCGCCACGGCGCCGATTTCAGCCGGGCTCGGTGCGATGGTTGCTCCGGCGGCGCTGAGCGCGGCGATCTTCTCCGCCGCGGTCCCCGAACTCCCGGTGATGATCGCGCCAGCGTGTCCCATCCTCCGCCCCGGCGGTGCGCTGCTACCGGCGACAAAGGCGACAACCGGCTTGGTCATCTCCCTGATATAATCTGCTGCTTCCTGCTCCGCAGTACCGCCTATCTCCCCGATGAGGACTACGAGCTTCGTTTCCGTATCCTGTTCGAATAGCCTAAGCACATCCACAAAGGTGGTGCCGATTATAGGATCGCCGCCCACACCGATACAGGTGGATTGCCCGATCCCCTGCTCCGTTAGCTGGGCCACCGCCTCATAGGTAAGGGTGCCGCTTCGGGAGACCACACTAGCATTTCCCGGCTTATGAATGTCGCCTGGCATGAGCCCTACCTTACACTTCCCCGGCGAAATGACCCCAGGGCAATTTGGGCCGATGAGTCGGGTAGATTTACCTTTCAGATATCCCATAACGGTTACCATATCCAGCGTGGGGATGCCATCGGTAATGCATACCACCAGAGATATACCGGCATCGGCAGCCTCCAGGATGGCATCGGCAGCGAATGCGGGGGGGACGAATATCATGCTGGCGTTTGCCCCTGTCTCATTCACCGCGCGCTCCACCTCGTTGAAAACAGGCACCCCTTCGAAGGAAGTACCTCCCTTCCCTGGTGTGACCCCGGCGACTACCTTAGTGCCATAATCAATACACTTTCTGGTATGAAAGCTACCCTCGTTACCGGTTATTCCCTGAACTAGAAGCTTTGTATTCTCATCGACAAGTATGCTCATTAATATCCCCCCTTTTCGCTATCCAACAACTTAGTTCACTCCACCCCTTGCCGCCACCACCTTCTCTGCCGCATCTTTCAGGTCTTTAGCTAGTATTATGGGGAGACCAGATTCGGTGAGGAGACTCATACCTTCTTCGACATTCGTTCCCCTCATCCTGACAACAATTGGTACCTTGATATCCGTTTGTTTTGAGGCCTCGATGAGCCCGCGAGCAACGATATCGCATCTGAGGATGCCACCGAATATGTTCACCAGAGCCGCTTTGACCTTAGGGTCGGAGAGCAAAAGGATAAAGGCATTGGTTACCATCTCCTCGCTGGCCCCGCCGCCCACATCCAGAAAGTTTGCCGGCTCGGCCCCCATGAGCTTGATTATGTCCATGGTGGCCATGGCGAGTCCTGCGCCATTCACCATGCAACCCACATCACCATCAAGCCGTATATAGGAGAGGTTGTGCTTAGCTGCCTCCAGGTCCAGCTTATCCTCTTGAGCTGGGTCACGAAGATCAGGATAGTCACGATGGCGAAACACGGCATTGTCATCGAGATTAAGTTTGGCATCCAACGCCAGTAGCTTGTCATCCGAGGTGATAACCAGCGGATTGATCTCTACAAGGGAGGCGTCCTGCTCCTTAAAAACACAGAACAGGTTGCCTATCAGCTGTCCCATGGGT
>JAIWEW010000189.1:0-2492 GCA_048632005.1 bacterium | reverse complement strand
CCAGAAATTGGCTCAGCATGCTTCCTGGATCATCCGGTCAAGCCGGATGATGACCTCGAAAAACTGCCGGATGATGACCCCTTAAAAGAGTCGAACGTAAAGCTAAGCTGATTCGCGTGGATTATCACCCGTCAGGCGGTCATTTGAATCTAAACTCACCGATTAAGATAACCCGTCGAGCATTGCCAGCTATCTACCAAATGTTTATAATGGGGCGTTAGAGCACTTATTAATAGAGACCGCTGAAAAAGAGGTGCAGGATACTTCCTGCCGGGGGCTTGGGGGTGTCCCCCAGATTTAGAAGTCCCCAAAGTTGGGGGATATAGGGGGTTGATTGAGAGTATTTCAGCAGTCTCTAATAAAGCAGAACTAAGAATAATATCAAGGGAAAGGGGATAGTCAATGCCGCAATACACTACGGAGCAGCTACGCAATGTGGTGCTGCTTTCCCATTCGGGTGCCGGAAAGACAGCGCTCTCCGAGGCTATGCTATATAGCACCGGGGCAATCACGCGCTTGGGTAAGGTGGACCAGGGGAACACTACCTCGGATTACGATCCTGATGAGGTGAAACGCAAGAGCAGCATCTACCTCTCCCTTGTGCCCTGCGAGTGGCAGGGGGTGAAGGTAAATCTCATTGACACCCCGGGTTATGCTGACTTCGTCGGTGAGCTGATGGCAGCGGTGCGTGTCGCTGATGCAGCGGTCATCGTGGTATGTGCTGCCTCCGGTGTGGAGGTGGGTACCGAGCTCGCATGGGGATATGCCGAGGAGCGCAAGATCCCCCGACTGGTCTTCGTTAACAAGATCGATCGCGAAAATGCTGACTTCTTCAAGGTTTTAGAGGAGCTTCAGGAGCATTTCGGGAAAATGTGCCTGCCCATAGAACTCCCCATTGGTGCTCAGCAGAATTTTACCGGGGTGGTCGATCTCATCACCATGAAGGCTTATTCACAGGATCAGGAAGGGGAGATCCCCGATTCCCTCAGAGGTCAGGCTGAAGAGTTTCGTGATAAGCTGGTAGAGGCGGTTGCGGAAACAGACGATGACCTCATTGCCAAATACCTGGAAGGGGAGGCGCTCACCGAGGAGGAGATTCGCCGGGGTTTGCGCGTGGCCACCCTCAGCGGGCACATGGTGCCCGTTCTTGTCGGCTCTGCACTGGAGAATCTGGGTACTACAAGACTGTTAGATTCCATTAGCCACTACCTGCCTTCCCCTAAGGATCGAGACCCTATCTCGGCAACAAACACTCAGATGAAGCAGGATGAAACCATTGACCCCGATTCTACTGCCCCCCTGGCCGCCCTGGTGTTTAAAACCAGCGCCGATCCCTATGTGGGCAAGCTTACCTATTTCAGGGTTTTTTCAGGCACTATTAATAGCGACTCCATAGTATGGAATGCTACCAGGAATGGTCAGGAACGCATTGCGCAGCTATTTATGCTTAGGGGTAAGGTTCAGGAGCCTATACCTCACCTTATCGCGGGCGATATTGGGGCAGTGGCGAAGTTGGCGGAGACGAGTACCGGGGACACACTCTGCGGGCGAGACCATCCACTGGCACTGCCCGCTATTGCATTCCCCCTCCCCACTATGAGCGTGGCGGTACACCCCAAGACCAAAGCGGACCTGGATAAGCTGGGCTCGTCCCTAACAAGGATCGCCGAGGAGGACCCTTCCCTTCAGGTTCGCCGCGATGCCGATACTGCGGAGACCATTCTCTCGGGCATGGGCGAAGCCCAACTGGAGGTGGTGGCAGAGAAGATGCGACGCAAGTTTGGGGTCGACGTACTGATTGAAATTCCCAAGATCCCTTATAAGGAAACAATTACTAGCCAGGTAAGGGCGGAGTACAAGCATAAGAAGCAGACTGGGGGACACGGTCAGTATGGACATGTCTTTCTGGAGCTGGAGCCATTGCCCCGGGGAACGGGCAATGAATTTAGCAGTCGAATCGTTGGCGGTTCGGTGCCCAAGAACTATTTCCCTGCGGTGGAGAAAGGTGTCATGGAGGCCCTTCATGAGGGGGTGCTGGCGAAGCACCCTGTGGTTGACATAAAAGTAACACTATACGATGGTACCTTTCACGCGGTTGATTCCTCTGAAATGGCTTTCAAGATAGCTAGCTCCCATGCTATGAAAAAGGGGCTCTCTGACGGAGACCCTGTTCTGCTGGAGCCAATAATGACCATGAGAATCACGGTTCCCGAGAGCTTCACCGGCGATATTATGGGCGACCTTAACAGCAAGCGTGCCAAGGTGATGGGAATGACCCCGCAGGGTGGGTGGAGCGTCATTGAAGCTCGGGCACCTCTCTCCGAGGTACAGCGCTATGCCATAGACATGCGCTCCATTACCCAGGGGAAGGGCAGCTTCCAGATGGAGATGAGCCATTATGAGGAGGTGCCGGCTCACATCACACAGCGCATCGCCGCAGAGGGGGAGAAGGAAAAGGGGGACAAAGCTTAGAACCCTGCAAAGTATGCCTT
>JAIWEW010000188.1:0-2496 GCA_048632005.1 bacterium | reverse complement strand
CCGATGACACCTGGGGCGAGAGCATAAAAGCAGTGGTCGTCCTTAAACCGGACCAGTCTGGAACAGCAGAAGAGATCATACAGTTGTGCAAGGACAACCTGGCGAGCTACAAAAAGCCCAAGAGCGTGGACTTTGTCGACGCACTCCCCAAAACCGCGATCGGGAAAATTTTAAGGCGTGAAGTCAGGTCGCCGTATTGGAAGGACAAAGATAAAAACGTAGGGTGATGGTAAAATTCAAGTCGCAATAGTTTTCTTTAACTAAAAGAGACCGCTGAAAAAGAGGTGCAGGATACTTCCTGCCGGGGGTCTGGGGGTGTCCCCCAGCTTTAATAAGTCCCCCAAGATTGGGGGATTAGGGGGTTGATTGAGACTATTTCAGCAGTCTCTGACGATAAGACCGCAGGAGGATGACAATGGCTAATGAATTCGAAAAGGATGATTATTTCAAGATCGACCCTGAGCCGCATCTGATCGGCGACATGTCGCTGGTGAACCACTTCCCGGGCGTGCAGATGTGGTGGCGGGCCATTGATAACATTATCCGGCCGCTCATGATGGGAATGTCGCCCGAGGCGCTGGCCATGATCGAGCCTTGGGAGATGCAGAAGAGCGGCGATCCGGAGAACCTGCTCCGTGCCATGGACAAATACGGTATGGACGTGGCCTGCCTTCTGCCCGAGTCCATGATGGATACCACCGGCTATCACACCCGCTGGTGCACCAACGCGGAGATGGCCAAGGTGGTCGAGTCCAACCCTGACCGCTTCATGTACCAGCCTAACGTCTCGCCCATCAAGCATAAGGGCGTTGACAACACCATCTGGGAGCTGGAGTACTGGGTCAAGGAAAAGGGCGCGAAGATTTTCAAGTTCTACCCGCCCGAGGACACTTACATTAACGATCCCGAGCTCTGGCCCTTTTACGAGAAGGCCCAGGAACTCCAGATCGTGCTCGACATCCACACCGGCTTCTGCTGGGTGCCGCCGGGCAAGTCCAAGTACGCGCTCCCAATCCAACTAGACGACGTGGCCCGCGACTTCCCGGGCCTCAAGATCGTCGCTTTCCACATGGGCTACCCCTACTGCGACGACCTCAACATGGTCGCCATGGGACACCCCAACGTCTACGTGTCGCTCTCGCTCCTGGTGCCCTGGGCACTGTCCGCGCCTCGCAAGTTCGCGAAGATCATCGGAGAGGCCTTGCGCTTCGTGGGGCCGGACCGGATAATATGGGGCACTGACTATGCAGGATTCGGCGCCCAGATCGGTGGAGCGGTCAGGGGCTTTCGTGAGTTCCAGATACCAGAGGATATGCGCTTGGGCTATGGCTATCCCGAAATCACAGACGAGGACCGTAGAAAGATATTCGGCGAGAACCTTGCAGGATTACTCGGGATTGAACCCAAGAGAAGAATTTGAGACAGACCGGCTCAAAGAAGCTGAGGCTTCTTTTCAAGAGATGGTAGTGGACTACTGGCTGCGCAGGACGCAAGAGGTGCTGGAGAGGGTGCAAGGGTAATTTAAGTTGTCCCCACTAGGGGAATTACAAGGGGCTACCCGAGAATGGGTGGCCCCTTCTGTAATAGCCCACAGCATTGACAGGCAGAGAGTAACGGAGTATGCTCACTCGTACGTAAGAGGATTCGGGGGAAAGGAGGTTGCCATGTTGAAGATCATTCGTGCACGGAATCAAGAACGTGCATGGCAGAAACAATATGACTCTCATGCTCCGAAGGAGGGAGACGTTGCACCGGACTTTGAATTGTACGATACAGATGGCAAGAACTCGATACGCTTATCTGACTTTAGGGGCAATAAACCAGTAGCGTTGATTTTTGGGAGCTACACCTGACCTCCATTTGCAGACGGGACTGTCAGTCTCAACGATCTCTATAAACAGTATCATGATCAAATTCAATTCATTCTAGTCTATCTCCGTGAAGCGCATCCTATTGATGGGTGGTGGATCGGCGGAGGTATTTTGGGTTTCCTGATGAGCAGGAGGATTTTCCCTGGGCAATTGAGCTTACGCAAGACCACGGCTGTCAATGACTTGTACGACCCAAAAACTATGGAGGAGCGCAGACAGGTAGCAGCAAGGTGTGAATCTGAACTCCAATATGGGATTCCAACCTTGGTGGATGACATCGATGACTCAGTCAACCACGCTTATGCTGCCAGGCCTACAAGGCTATATCTGATTGGAATAGACGGCCGTGTTGCGTATGCTGGAGGTTTGGGACCATTCGGTTTCAAGCCGCGGGAATTGAAAGTGGCTATTGAAACACTATTGAGTGTGGATGAATCAGCAACTGATTTGGCTACTCAGTCGGTTGGCTTATAAAACCTCAAGCTATCATTAGAGCTAACGTAGCGAGTATCCCAGCTAAGCGGATTTCGAGGGCGCAGAATTCCCTAGGAGGTACATCGTGAAAGTTGATATACATTTTTGCCAACAGTGAAACTATAAGCCCGCTGCCGCCAGTCTGGCGGAC
>JAIWEW010000187.1:0-2533 GCA_048632005.1 bacterium | reverse complement strand
AGCCCCGCAAGAAATCGGTCCAGGTAATTACATTAGAACTGGATTTTATGAAGGGCTACCCGATAATGGGTGGCCCCTTACCTTGTCCAGTAGGCTCACGCTCAAGCCGTAGCTGGCATTTTGACGCTACTTTACCATTAATGCCTGCCTATGTACCCAGCTTGATAGGGGAAATCCAGGTCTATTGCGCTACCAGACCACCATCTATGGACAGCGGATGCCCGTTGATAAACGAGGCTGCATCTGAGCATAACCACACGACTGCCTGCGCAACCTCTTCTGGTGTACCTAAACGTGCCATTGGGTTCGTGCCTATTACAACCTTCTCCATATCTGGATAAGCATCTATAAGGTGCTTAACCAATGGCGTATGGATGGCACTTGGGCAGACGGCGTTTACACGGATACCACTCTTGGCGTAATTTAGTGCTGCTGCTTTTGTAAGCCCTATTACACCATGCTTACTTCCAACATAGGCGGGGTTGGGTCCAACGCCAGTTAATCCTGCCGTGGATGACATGTTAACGATGGATCCACCACCTTGCTTTCGCATTTGTGGGATCTCATACTTCATACAAAGCCACACGCTCTTGAGGTTTGTGTTGATAACCTGGTCCCAATTCTCTTCACTGTACCGGGTAACGGAAGCGATGTCTCCCTCAACGCCAGCATTATTGAAAGCAAAGTCGAGCCGTCCATAGGTCTCAACTGCTTTATCAACCATATTTTCCACCTCATCAGCTCGGGTAACGTCGGTCTTGACGAAGACGGACTCGAAGCCACTATCCTGGATGATCTGCACTGTTTGCTCGCCTCCATCCACTGCGATATCGGCAACGACAACCTTTGTCCCTTCTGCGGCAAAGGCTATCGCAGTACTCCGACCTATACCAGAGCCCCCGCCCGTTACCACAGCTACCTTTCCTTCTAACCCGTGCATTTAATTATACCAACGAATAGCAACATATACGCTGACGATTAACGCGCCTTGATAGTAATCACCCAAGTGATGTTATTATCTCACCCCACATGCTGCTTAACCTCATCTGGCATCTCGACTTGCTTGTCTTCAGGCCTTCTTACAAGGGCGAGAGCCTCCATAGGACAGTGCGTAACACATACACCGCATCCGATGCATATGTCTACATCAACTTCGGCTATTTTATCCACCTTCATCGCGTTCACAGGGCAAATATCCTCACAGTCACCGCAGGCATTGCACTCCTCCTCCTTGACCTGTGGAATAAACGGCGACGAAACCATTGTTTTGGTTTTCAACTGGTGGAAACCTATGAACAAGGGACAGCAATCATCACAGCAATTGCATATGAAACCATCTATGTTAATGGTGTGAACCAGGCCATCCGCATTTGCCTTGTCCAGCAGCTCCAGAGCCTCATCCAAAGTGAGCTCGCGGCCCAGACCATGATCCACACACCATCGGGCGGTATCCCCTGTGTGAAGGCATGTCTCCAGCATGTGTTCACAATGATTTCCGGGGTCAACGAGCCAATGTGAGAGACGGCAGGGGCAGAAGGATACACTGAAGTAATCCTGGCTCCTTAGAAAATCGGCGAGGTTCTCCTCGGGACGGGCATCATCGGGCAGCACGTTCGGATGAGCCCAGACCGGTGCAAAAGGGAACCCCAATGTGCAGAGCCTATCCCTGGCCCACTCGTATTGGACCTGGTGCAGTGCTTTACCTAATTCCACATCATACGGAAACCTGATACCTCCAAAGAGGCCAGTCTCGGAAAGGCCCGGCGCACAACTCCCCAGGACCCGATATATCGGGTCCTCCTTGCCCGGGTCGATCCACATTGTACCTTTATTCGCCATAGTGTGGAGCATTTGCTTAAGTTTGTCCTTGTTCATACCCACCTTTGCTGAAAGCTCGTCCAGTGTTCCACCGGTGAGACCTATTTGGAGAGCCAGTTTAGCCTCTTCGGGGGTGAACTGAAGGCTAAGGAGCTTCATTAATGCGGGTGTCACCGATAAGCCAATCACATGCGGGTCTTCCCTGTTTATCATCTCTGCCAGCTCTTTGTACATGTCCTCTTTTACCATTATTTATCCTCCTTTTATTTAGTTGGTTATGAGCCTGTTGCACCACTATTATAATGAAGAAGGTCGTGTTTATGCAAAAAGCTTTAATGTGGCAATAATAAGTTGTACTTCAATCTCGTCTGTGCTCTACATAAGCTATATACCGCTGAAAAAGAGGTGCAGGATACTTCCTGCCGGGGGTCTGGGGATGTCTCCCCCAACTTTAAATAAATCCCCCAAGATTGGGGGATATAGGGGGTTGATCAAGGCTATTTCAGCAGTCTCTCTAAGTAGCCTGGCTATTTTCTATTCATACTCCTGGTGGCTACCATATTTGCACCGGTTCCAGCAATATCTACAACTATCACATCCGACAGTTTCACGGGTGCCTGCAATTCGATATCTGATAGCTCATCAATTACCTTGAATAACAATCGTTTTGGAATCGGTCTATCGGTGCGCACCGGGAGCATCGCCCATCTTGCAC
>JAIWEW010000186.1:0-2537 GCA_048632005.1 bacterium | reverse complement strand
CTTAAAAACCCCCCCTCTCTTGGGGGATATAGGGGGTTGATCAAGACTATTTCAGCATTCTCTATAAATAGGGCTACCTTGTTTAACAGGTACTCTTGGTCGTATCATGTGCTTAGGGATAAAGCCAAGAAATGCAAGCGACATCCATCTGCATAACTGACCTTACTCCTGTCCAGATCAGTGAGCTCGTAACAACTATGGGCGAACCTGACTACCGTGCAGCACAGCTTCGCCACTGGATATACCGTGAGCTTGCTCTTTCTTTTGATGACATGACTGATCTCCCTAAGCCCTTCCGATCGCGCTTGACCAGAGAAACGCGGCTGCGTAGTATTGACCCGGTGCATCAGGTGGAGGGACGCGACGGTACTGTTAAAACCCTTTTCGCTCTAGCCGATGGCAGGCATATTGAGTCGGCGTTAATGTCCTATCGGTCTGGCCAAGGCAGGCCCCGTTATACCGTATGCGTATCAACACAGGTAGGTTGTCCCGTCGGCTGTCCGTTCTGCGCCACCGGCCAGCAGGGCTTTGAGCGCAATCTTACCCAGGGAGAGATAATTGACCAAGTTCTTTACTTCGCCAATATGGTGCGAGAATGGTGTGGTGCCGTGAACAATGCTTCAAGCGAGTCTGCTGGCTACATCACTAATGTAGTGCTCATGGGCATGGGTGAGCCGCTGGCCAACTACAATGCCGTGTTGAAGGCGATAAGAATGCTTATCTCACCACAGGATTTCGGGATCGGCGCTCGTAGTATTATTATCTCTACTGCTGGTCTGATACCGCAGATAAAGCAATTGAGTCAGGAGAGGCTTCAGATAGGGTTGGCCATCTCCCTTCACGCCAGCGATAATGTGCTTCGAAGCAAGCTTGTGCCCATTAACGAGAAATACCCTCTGGAGCAACTCCTTCCGGCTTGTCATGAATACTTTAATGCTTCACACCGTCGGTTAAGCTTTGAGTACGTGCTATTTGAGGGAATAAACGATTCCGTTAGCCAGGCGCGCTCCCTGGCCGGATTACTCACGGGATTAAACTGTCATGTTAATTTGATCCCGGCAAACTACACGGCCGACGACTGTTTCAGGCCGCCACCGCGCGGCATGGTACTGGCCTTTCAGAGAGAGCTTCAGCATCTACACATTACCTGCACGGTTCGCCAACGGAAGGGGTTGGACATAGATGCCGGTTGTGGTCAACTACGCAGTCGTTTGTATGGAAAATCTCTGAAAGACTAACAACAGATATGGTACAGGTTACTTCGTATTAATCGAAACTTGGGGAGCACCTCAATGTCGGCGAGTTTATCTTTAGAAGTGGTACAATAATAGGGTGCAGGTCATTTAGAGACCGCTGAAAAAGAGGTGCAGGATACGTCCTGCCGGGGGTCTGGGGGTGTCCCCCAGCTTTAAAAGTCCCCCAAGATTGGGGGATATAGGGGGTTGATCAATACTATTTCAGCATTCTCAAAATATTGTTTATTTACAGATATAGATGATTATTAGGAAGCTGTTAGAAGGGTGAAAAAATGGAGGTTATTCCTGCTATCGATCTTAAAGGCGGAAAGTGCGTCCGCCTCTATCAAGGTGACTATAGCCAGGAAACGGTATTCTCGGAAGAGCCCACAGAGATGGCTCTGCACTGGCAATCGCTGGGTGCGAGGCACCTCCATATTGTTGATCTCGATGGAGCAGCGAAGGGAAAGCTATGGCATGCCCCTCTTATCGCGGAGATCGCGCGTATAGTCCGCATTCCCATTCAGATGGGCGGTGGACTTCGACGAATCGAAGCGATAGAGCAAGCTCTGGAGCTCGGTGTAGCACGCACGATTCTGGGAACAGCGGCAATTGATGACCAGGCCCTGATTAAAGAGGCCTGTCGCCGGTTCGGGAACCGTATTATCGTGAGCATAGATGCCCGGGATGGATATGTGGCAACCCATGGCTGGCAGGAGAGTACTACGGTTACTGCAATCGAACTGGTGGAGATGATGGCATCCTTTGGGGTGGAGCGCTTTATATATACCGACATATCTCGCGACGGTACACTTACTGAACCGAATTATGACAGCGTACATGAATTGTCAGGAAAAACCAGCCTTCCAATCATCATTGCGGGTGGTATATCATCGCTTGAGCATTTAAAGAGGTTAGCCAAACTTGGTGTTGAGGGAGCTATCGTAGGCCGCGCCCTTTACACTGGTGACATCGACCTGAAAGATGCGCTGGCTGATATTGCCGCGTAGGAGCTTCTTGTGCATCCCGCATTAATCGTCATACTCACTACACTCGGCGTGTTCCTCTTTATATGGCTTGTGTTATCCCGCATTATTAGCAAGATTCACCCGACTCCTATATCGCATCGCCTGGCTATGATCCTGGATAATCCGCTGCGCAGGAGCCTTTTCAACCCGGCAAAATTGCTGGATAAAGTGGGAATCGCAGCAGGGATGAGTGTACTGGAACTGGGCCCTGGCCCCGGCTTTTTCACCGTCGAGTCGGCGCAGCGAGTGTATAGTTCGGAAGGTGTGGGAAAGC
>JAIWEW010000185.1:0-2612 GCA_048632005.1 bacterium | reverse complement strand
CCCTATATCCCCCAATCTTGGGGGACTTTTATAGCTGGGGGACACCCCCAGACCCCCGGCAGGAAGTATCCTGCACCTCTTATTCAGTGGTCTCTAAATAGATAGTATTGTTCCGAACTTAATAGCTGATGCATTGACATAATATAGTGAACGTGTTACAATGCATTATTGTATAATATTATTATATATATAATAATAAACTATTAAAGCATTGACATATTTATATTTCTCATATTAATATGGTATCGTTAAGTTTAGGGGGTTACTATGCATATCGAGGACCTTCTTAGGTCAATCGTAGAAATTGGGGCATCGGATATTCATCTTACTGCCCCGTATCCACCGGTAGTACGTATCGATGGTGAACTTATTCATCACAATGATCTGCCTAATTTGACCAACAAAGATGTGGAACAGTTCCTTAACGATGTAACTAATGAGGAACAAAGGAAGCTATTTAGCCGGGAGTTGGAACTAGATTTCGCCCACAGCATTCCTGAGGTAGGGCGTTTCCGCGCTAACGCCGCCATGCAGAAGGGTAACATTAGCCTCAGCTTCCGGTCGCTTCAAGTCGCAACTTTGGATATTGATGATCTTGGGCTACCGGATATATGCAAGGATCTGATCTTAAAGGAAAACGGGCTGCTATTAGTCACCGGACCAACAGGCAGTGGTAAGTCAACGACAATTGCTGCGATGATTAAGTATCTTAATGGCTTGAGAAGCCGCCGTATTATTACAGTCGAAGACCCTATCGAGTTTTTACATGATAACGATAAATGCTTTATCACACAACGTGAGGTTGGTTCAGACACCCAAAGCTTTTCTGAGGCTCTTAAGCATACCCTCCGCCAAGACCCCGATGTTATACTCGTAGGAGAAATGCGAGACCTGGAGACCATGGGCACTGCGTTAACTGCTGCAGAAACCGGACATCTGGTTCTCGCCACGCTCCATACTCCCAGTGCGCCTCAAGCCATAGACAGGATTATTGACGTTTTTCCTCCTCACCAACAGCAAACAGTGCGAATCCAGGTCTCCACTGTTCTGCAAGGAGTATTGTATCAAACACTGGTTCCAAGACGAGACGAACCAGGGCGTGTCCCTGCATTAGAGATTATGCTTGCCACGGACGCCATCAGGAATCTTATCAGGGAGGCGAGAACTGCCCAGATGTGGAGTACCATACAAACAAGTTCTCAGTACGGAATGCAGACGATGGATCAAGCAGTAATGCAACTTTTCAATAAAAACGTTATCACTCTAGAGGAGGCACTTAGACGTTGCCGCGATCCGGAAGCGGCAAAGAAGTCGCTATCTCGCGCCACGGAGCAAATAGGAAAGAAATCGCGGCCTGGTGCTATGGTTCGCCAGTAATACTCTTGGTGCCCTCATAGGGTTGGAGATTCGAGATGACTCAATCTGTAATCTGTCAGTGATCTTTGTCGAGACTGCTGAAATACTCTGAATCAACCCCCTGATCCACCAATCTTGGTGGGCTTCTATATCTGGGGGACACCCACAGACCCCTGGCAGGAAGTATCCTGCACCCCTTTTTCAGCGGTCTTAATAGATTATATCTACCAGCTATGGCTTATTGCGTCCCCTGGGCAAACATCGTGACAATTCTTTTCTTGGTTACAACTATGTAATCCCGGGCATAAGAATTCCAGTTTCTTCCTTGCCTCTTCTGTTACCATAGCATTTAGCTGACCGCTATCATCTTTATCTACGATGAAAATTCCCGACGGGCAGGCCTGCACACAATCGCCACAACCATTACAACGTCCAGTATCAATGGTGATAGTATATTCCCCAGTGCCATCAGTGTAGCCGTAGTGAATCTTCATTGCCTTTGTACTCTCCTTGCCAGACCGCTCCTTAGCCAGGATTGCTGCTCCCAGGGCGCCGATTATCTGCGGGTCCTCACTGAGAAGTGGCTCCATACCCGTCTTTTCTCTGAGCTTGGCCACCATCCCTCTATTCTTGGCAATGCCCCCGGTGATGCTGAACTCCCTCTCTATGGACACCCGCTTTAAAAGGTTGAGGCTGCGAGTGGCTATGGCCTCATGCAGACCGGCCAGGATATCGCTCTTAGATACTCCCTGTCTGTGATATAATATGGCCTCCGATTTGGCAAAAACAGCACAGATGGTATTAAAGGGGATAGCCTTATTTGACTGGAGGGCCAGGTCTCCAATCTCTTCCAGCGGGATATTCAACACATCAGCTATCATCTCAAGGAACCGGCCGGTGCCCCCGGCACACTTGTCATTCATGATGAAGTCGGTTACGCGGCCATCTCCATCGCAGCTAATAGCCTTGCAATCCTGGCCACCCATATCCAGGATGGTCCGTACCCCGGGGAAATACCAGTTAATACCCCGTGCATGGCAGCTTATCTCGGAGATATTCTCATTAGCGAAGGGAACCAGTACCCTCCCATAGCCAGTAGCGACAATATACTGCACATCATTAAGGGATAGCCCTGGACCTTTCAGGGCTTCTTCTATCGCCATGTTAGCAGTCTTCACACTCTCGGGGCCGGTATCACGAATCACCGATGACAGAATTGAGCCATCATTTAGTATCACGGCTTTGGCCGCTCGGGA
>JAIWEW010000184.1:0-2615 GCA_048632005.1 bacterium | reverse complement strand
CAGGACTTTACATCTTTGAAAAAGCAACATGGCCGGTGGATTCTATGCGGAAGCGCCTTAAGATTCTGAAGTTGCCTCTACTAGAGGCTCTTCTTAAAAAAAGGCGATATTGATTAAAATCGAGTAATCTCCCCACACAAAGAGTCAAGCTTTCCCGACAGACAAACAGCACATTTTAATGTTATTATTGTGTCGCATAGGAAATCTATATAAATTGGCCGCTATCATGCATAGCGGGGATACTGAGGGGGTTGCATTGTAGCAAGAAGCGCATCAGATGATGCGCTTCTTGCTATTTATTGAGTATTGTGTCATATTTGTCTTATATCGCTACCTAAAATGAAACCCCGGTAAACCTGTATTCGCCGAAAACCTCACGAAGAACCCCGCAAATCTCGCCCAGAGTGGCATAGGAGCGAACCGCTTCCAGAATATATGGCATAAGGTTCTCCGTCCCCTGGGCGGCATGTTTAAGCTCACGAAGCCTTTCCTCTACATCCCCGGCGCTTCGCTCACGGCGCACCCGATTCAGCCTCTTGAGATGCCTTTTTTCGCCATCCTCATCCATTTTCAGTATAGGGATGGTCAATGGTTCATCGATTAAAAAATCGTTAAGACCGACAATGATGCGTTCCCCATTCTCTATCTCCTGCTGATAACGGTGGGCAGCCTCAGCGATCTCCCGCTGGAAGAAGCCCTTCTCTATTGCTGGGATAACACCTCCCAAGGAATCGATCCGGTCGAAATACTTATAGCAAGCCTCCTCCATTTTGTTAGTGAGCGCCTCTACCATAAAGCTGCCCCCCATGGGATCGATGCTTGAGGTGATACCACTCTCGTGGGAGATGATCTGCTGAGTCCTCAGGGCGATAAGGACTGCCTTCTCCTCGGGGAGGGCCCAGGCTTCATCCATGGAATTGGTGTGTAGCGACTGTGTACCTCCCAGCACTGCAGCCAGGGCTTGAATGGTGACGCGTACTATATTGTTCTCGGGTTGTTGTGCTGTGAGCGAACAGCCTGCCGTCTGAGTATGAAAGCGAAGCCACAGGGAGCGCTCATTGTGGGCATCAAACCTTCGCTTCATCTCACGGGCCCAGATACGGCGAGCGGCACGAAACTTGGCGATCTCCTCAAAAAAGTCGTTATGTACATTGAAGAAGAAGCTGAGCTTGGGTGCGAACTCATCTACCTTTAGGCCTCGCTCCACCCCCGCTGCAACATAGGTCAGACCATCAGCAAGGGTGAAGGCCAGCTCCTGGGCGGCGGTTGATCCTGCCTCTCGAATGTGATAGCCGCTAATGCTGATGGTGTTCCAGTTAGGCAGGTACTGCGTCCCGAACTCAAAGGTATCCACAATGAGGCGCATCGAAGGGTGGGGGGGGAAGATGTACTCATTTTGGGCGATATATTCCTTGAGGATGTCGTTCTGTATCGTGCCTCCGAGACTATCCAGAGGAATGCCTCGCTTCTCGGCGGCGGCTATGTACATGGCCCAGATCACACAGGCAGGGCTGTTGATGGTCATCGACGTTGTTATCTGGTCCACAGGGATGCCATCAAAGAGCACCTCCATATCGGCAAGCGAGGATACTGCTACACCACATTTACCAAACTCCCCCAGGGCCTGTGGAGCATCGGTATCGTAGCCCATGAGGGTGGGCATATCGAAGGCAACGCTTAGGCCCGTTTCCCCGTGCTCAAGGAGATACTTAAAGCGGGCGTTGGTCTCCTCAGCGGTACCGTAGCCGGCAAACATACGCATCGTCCACAGCCGCCCGCGATAACCGGTGCGGTGAATGCCTCGCACAAAGGGGTATTCGCCGGGAAAGCCCACATCCGCTGAGTAGTCCAGCCCGGCGGTATCCTCTAACGTATAGAGTCTTTCGATGGGCAATCCGGAGGTAGTGACGAAATGGTCTCGTCTCTCAGGAGACTGTGCGGCTTTCCTCTCCCACTCCGCTCTCTGCTTCTTAATCTCATCTAGCTTTTGCGGGTCGAACATAGTACATCACCACACAATAGATACCGATACTTGATCCACTTCGTAGTTTTTACGTGATGGATAAAATGTCAAAGCCCAACCATGCAGACGCTAACTACCGGCGCGTAGGGCTCGTTGCCCATGTTATGAGCCAGGCCCAGCTTCGGGTCCTTTATCTGACGTTTATCGGCCCTGCCCTGGAGCTGGAGGTAAAGCTCATAAAGCATCCTAATACCTGAGGCACCTATGGGGTGTCCAAAACACTTAAGACCTCCATCGGGTTGCACCGGCAGCTCGCCGTCGAGCTGGAAAGTGCCTGCCTCGATATCCTCCTTCACCCTGCCCCTGGGGCTGAACTGGAGGTCTTCCATTGTAACCGCCTCGGTGATAGAGAAGCAGTCGTGGACCTCGGCCATGCTAATTTCCTTGCGGGGATCCTTAATACCCGCCTCCTTGTAAGCAGCTACGCCGGCACGATAGGCCTCCTCGACGTGAGTGTAGTCATACTCCGAGGTCATTCGTCCCGTTGTGGGGCTGGCGCTTATCTGAATGGCCTTTATATACACCGGGTCGGGGCGGAACTTCTTAGCTATATCGGCGCGGGTGAGGATAGCAGCGGAAGCGCCGTCGGAGA
>JAIWEW010000183.1:0-2623 GCA_048632005.1 bacterium | reverse complement strand
ATTCCCACATATTCACCGATATATCACGTTTGTATGAAAAGGTTTTGAAGGGAGCTATAAGATGTCTGAATTACAAACCTTCCGGTCTAAATACGGGCCATGGGCACTGGTCACAGGTGCGGCCCGGGGGTTGGGAGCAGAGTTTGCACGGCAAATCGCAGCGCGGGGAATAAATCTGGTGATAGTCGATATGCTCGCAGATGAGCTGGCGCAGGTCGGCATAGAAATTCAAAACCGCACCGGCCGGGAAATCATAACCGTTGTCACAGACCTGTCTCAATCCCAGTTTATAGATACGATCCGCGAACGTACAGAGGGCCTTGAGATAGGCTTGCTGGTGAGCAACGCCGCCTTCGGGCCGGTGGGACTATTCCTCGATAAAAGCCTGGATGACAAACAAAAAATGGTAGCGGTCAACGTGCAGGCGCCCTTGATACTGGTCCACGAATTCGCTTCGATGATGGAAACCCGTAAAAGAGGGGGGATAATCTTGCTTTCATCAGCATCCGCTCTTCGAGGTTCAGCCTATGTTTCCAACTACGCTGCCACCAAAGCGTATAACCTGATTCTGGCAGAGGGTTTGTGGGACGAGCTACGAGAACATGGCATCGACGTGCTCGGATTCATGCCAGGTATAACCAGTACACCGGCGTTTGAGCAATCGAAGCCAAACCTGGAACGGCTAATGAAGGTAGTGCCTATCATGGAAGCAGGGCCAACTGTAGCTGAGGCGCTGGAGGCGCTGGGGAAAAGGCCAAGCCACATCGCGGGGAGAATGAATCGCTTTACCATGTTCATGAGCAGTAAGCTCATGCCTCGCAAGACTGCGGTAAAACTGGTGGGGAAGCAAATGCGCGACCTGTATGGTAAATATTAACACAGATAGCTTTAACCTGAGCCAGTCAATCCGCGTCTCTACCTTACCGGCAGCATTAATACAAAAAGAGAGGGCACAATTAAAGTACCCTCTCCCTTTATGTTGCCCTTATTATCTACCGGTCGAGAGCCTGACTTTAGAGTAGCATTCGCTACAATATACAGGTCGATCCTGTCTGGGCTGGAAAGGTACCTGCGTATTTACACCACATTCGGCGCAAACCGCGGGAAACATTTCCCTTCTCTGTTGATAGCCGTAGCTATCTCCAAAGCGCTGTTGCTTCCTGGCATTTCTGCATTCAGTACAACGCTTGGGCTCATTGGTATAGCCCCTGGAGGCGAATAGCGACTGCTCGTCTGCACTGAATGTGAAACTGGCACCGCAATCCTGACACTCGAGGGTCTTGTCAACAAAGTCCATGAACAACCTCCTTTCGTAATAACTTGGTCGAAGCTTGGTCGTCCGTGGCCTAGGAAATCCTTGAGGAATTACTGAGGTTGGGAAAAGCAAACTGTAAACCAGATATTTAATTATATCATGTATTGAGAATGCCGTCAAATAATTGTACTCGTCCAGTACATTAGTGACACCCGACCTCCTCTCTTAGAGATTTTTCCCAGCGTTCAACAAACTTAAGCGGGGTCAGGTAACCCAGTGATTGATGTGGCCTTACTGTATTATATATATTCTCCCATTCCAAAAGCTTCACCCTTAGTTCAGGAATATCGAAGGAACTGTCTGTTATCTCATAGAATTCCTCAATATGGGTTCTATGCGCTCTCTCCACGCACCCGTTGAGCTTGGGTGAGCGCGGCGGTAGGACAAAGAGCCTGATGCCCCGCCTGCGGCACTCCTCCTCAAAGACCGCCTCAAATTCTGAGCCCCCATCCACCTGAATAGCCCTAACGATGAAAGGCATCCTCTGTTCTAAGTCGTCGAGGAAGTGGGCTGCGGTAGAGGATGTTGCCCGATGATAGACACCAATGACATCCCATCGGGCGGTTATATCCCGGGCAGTAAAGTGTTTGAGCACTACCCCGGGCAGAGGACGAATATCCAGGGTATCCAGCTGGATCAGATCCCCTGGTTGAGTAACCTCATAGTCTTTGGGCTTCCTGACCGCATGGGGCCGCTTCAGTGTTCTCCTATGAGCAGAGACCCGATTCATAATGGGCTCTTGGAGTACACCACGCTCTTTAAGATGGTGGATGATCCTTCCTACCATGGAGGTGGATACCTGCCAGCCCTGCTCCCGCAGTAATATCACCAGCTTATCCTTGCCCCAGCGAGGGTACTGCTCCCTTAGTCTCAGCACTGCCTGGGCAAGCTCTACTGACCAGGTATGCTGGCGTAGGTGTGTAGGGCGTCGTGAGCGATCCTCCAGGCTTTGTAGGTGATGGGGGTTATAGCGGTTCTTCCAGCGGTAGAAGGTTTGGGGGCTGATGCCGAAATACCGGCAGGTGAGGCGGGCATTGTGATCATGCGAGTTATAGTAGTCAAACCATTTGAGCCTTTGCCTAGCTGGTTTAGACAGCTCCACCCCAAGACCCGCCAGGCGTCTTGTCCTGGGGACTATGCTGCCATGAATACCCATAGTGCAGCCATTATACAACCCTTTCATAATTCATGTGTCACTTATCTATCTGAACGATATCAGTCCCCGAATTGACTCATAATAAGTGTTACCCAAAAGGAGGGAGCATGACAAGAGGCGGCATACAGGAATATACAGAGGCAGTACGAGAG
>JAIWEW010000182.1:0-2629 GCA_048632005.1 bacterium | reverse complement strand
CTCTGGCGTTACCTCGTCCCAATATATCTTTGTACCTATACCCCGGCCTCCCAGGAACCCATCAACGTATTTTTTTGTGGGCGTTGAACTAACAGTACCTGAGGACAAGTCTACTCTCAGTATATTACCGGCATATCCGAAGTGCTCTGTCATATAACGATCTCCTCTGTGCTATAGCTATACTACAGTAAGATGATTTCTACTTATCCAATTTCCCCAGTGCTGCTTCGGCACCGTTGTAGCCAGGTATGCAGGTTATGCCAGGGCCAGGATGACAGGCAGCACCGCACATGAACAGGTTCTTAATCGGTGTGGTGTAATCGGAATAGCCCGGAACGGGCCGCCGATCCCACATCTGGCTGGGCTGGATAAGGCCGCCGCAGAAATCCCCCGCTGTAGCATTGAACGTGCTTTCGAAGTACTGCTGCGTGAGGACCACCTTGTCCATGATCGCGCCGCGGAAGTTTGGAGCATACTGCGCAATCTTGTCTATCATCCGCTCGGCCATCACATTGCCGAGTTCCTTGATTTTGCCCTTCGGTACGTTATAGGGGAAGTAGTGAGCGAAAATGGTGCAGGTGTAATAACCCGAAGGCGCCAGGCTGGGATCCCTGACGCTGGGGAAAGCGCAGTAGGCGACAGGATCGTCAGGGACCTGGCCATTGCGGTACTGCTCCCAGCAGCGTGATAGATACTCCGGAGATGGTATATAGGCCATGATCCAGCGGATGTCGCTCTCATTAGCAAAGGCGAGGTGACCGGTGAACTCGGGCATTTCCTTAAGGGTCATGTGGATCTGAACATAGCCGTTCCTATATTCGATATCCTTTACCAGGTTCACGAAGTCTGAAGGAAGATGTTCTTCGCCGGCCAGGCCGAGGAACGTTGCACGGGCATCGAGGTTTGACAGCACGATCTCAGCGGTGATCTTCTCGCCGCTCTTGAGTTCGACACCGGTGATCTTTCCGTTGTTTATTAGGAATCGCTTAACAGGAGATCCAAGCCGGACCTTTCCGCCGTGGTCCTCCAGTGCATTTCGAATGGATTGTGAGAGGGCGCCTATACCCCCCTTCGGAGTTCTGAAGTCGAACGCATCGCCCAGCGTATAGTGGTATGCCATGGAAAGCGCATTACCGGGTGTGAACGGACCGGTGTTTGTACCATCGATTGATGCTGCACACAGCGACCCTAGAATAAGGCGGTGCTTCTCCGGATCGGGGAAAAACTTGCGGATTACATCCATCACACTCCCGTAGACAGTCTGAAGAAGGATCTCCCTGGTCTCTTGATCAGGCGCCTCAGCGATAAGCTTATCGATGGAGCTGGGTGCCTTGAAGATATCCTTATCTGATAGTTCCTTATACTTCATTAGGTAGTTGTATACGTTGCCCATGCCTTCTAACGCATCCGGACCATGGTCGTTTGCCAGATGCTCCATCATCTCGTTTGTATCGGTATAGCCGATAAAAGGTTTATCTTCAGGTGCGCCAATTACACAGTAAGAACTGCGGGGCCTGACCAGCTCCAGGCCGTACTTCTCTAGTTCCAGGCGCTTTACCATCTCAGCGCGGAAGATGAGCAGGGCCCAGGCGCCAACGTTGTGCTTGAACCCATCGAACAGCTCTCTGGTCGCTGCCTGGCCTCCAACCCAGTTGTTCTTCTCCAAACAAAGTACGGAGAGTCCATTCTTGGCGAGAACGGTTGCTGCCGTCAGCCCATTGTGTCCTGCACCTACAACGATTGCATCATAGTCAGCCATTTTCAATTCCTCCTTTTTCTATGGTAGTATCCCCTGCAGGTATATCACCCAATATATAATATTGGATGTATATGAGAACTATTGTATTAGGTAAACATCTATATAACACTGGGCAAAGGATGGGTTTTTACCTAGCCGGATGGCGGGTTTTCAATTGAGGGGATAGCTAGGTGCTGCCGCAGAGTCAGGGCCACTGCCTCGGTGCGGTTTGCCACACTCATTTTGTGGAGTATATTGCTGACATGGAACTTAATGGTGGAATAGCTTGTTACCAGCCGCTCAGCTATCTGAGAGTTTGTCTGACCCTCAACCATCATTTTTAACACTTCCTTCTCCGTATCTGTCAGATTGTATTCCTCCTCTATAGTTAAAGCCACTGCATATCGGACCTGTGCCACTTCATCCTGCCTGTACTCGGTAATATCCCGGTAGTTTATAACGATGCCATTGACTACAGGATCATGGAGAAGGTTTATAGCGACGGCTTCAACTACGCGCCATGTGCCGTTTTTGTGTCTGACGCGAGCCGTTGCTCGTCCAGTTCCACCCGGATTTTGTATCACCTGGTTAAACTCGTGGGCTAACATCGAGGCATCATCTTCGTGTACGATACCAAGTGCCGTTCTACCAGCCAATTCTCCCGGATCATAACCGATGATACGTGCTGCGGATGGGGTTTCATAAATAATGTCCAGTTCTCCATTCATGATCAATATACCATCAACAGAGTTCTCTATAAGCACTTGAAAGCGTTCCTTTTCCCTCAGCGCCTCCTCCAGCCTTAAACGTTCGATTTCTGATGCTTCCAACTCTACAATTCGCTTTTTCAACACTTCATGTTCATCGATAGGCATCTTTTCTTCATGCAGT
>JAIWEW010000181.1:0-2679 GCA_048632005.1 bacterium | reverse complement strand
GAAGCAATGGCGGTCGCGTCGCTGAGATTGCTTCGGCACTTCGTGCCTCGCAATGACAAGTGAAAGAACGCCTCAGAATGACAGTTGGCTGTCACCTGTCTATCTAAGTGATATTGTCAGGTGACCGTTTGATTAGTAGTAGCCAAATTATTATAATAAGGCGATGTCTGCAGAAGATGGAACGGAGCGAATCATATCGGGGACGCCTGAGGAAGATGATATCTCCTTGGATACCACCCTTCGGCCGAAGCGTCTTGCTGAGTTTCTTGGACAAGAGAAGGTAAAGGAAAACCTAAGAATTGCTGTCGCCGCCGCCCAGGGGAGGGACGAGCCCCTGGATCATATTCTGCTATATGGCCCTCCGGGCCTGGGTAAGACCACGCTGGCCAACATCATTGCTTCCGAGATGAGGGTTAACATTAGAACCACCTCAGGACCCGCAGTGGAGCGCCCCGGAGATGTCGCTGCTATCATCACCAGCCTGAAAGAAGATGATGTCCTGTTCATTGACGAAATCCACCGTCTTAACAGAACAGTAGAAGAGAAACTCTATCCTACGATGGAAGACTTCGTACTCGATATCATCCTGGGCAAAGGGCCAGGAGCAAGGAATCTTCGTCTCAGTCTACCCCGTTTCACCTTGATAGGTGCAACTACTCGCTTCGCCATGCTCAGCGCACCGCTCAGGGACAGGTTCGGTGTTGTGTACCGCCTCGATTTCTATAATGAGGAGGCTATTGCGGCAATCATCGAGCGCTCGGCACGCATCATGGGGATTGAGGCGGAAGAGGGGGGAGTAAAGGAGATCGCACGCCGCTCCCGAGGCACACCCCGGGTGGCAAATCGCCTCCTCAGGAGGGTCAGGGATTACGCCCAGGTGATGGCTGAGGGAGTAATCACCGAAAAGGTTGCCCTTGAGGCGCTCTCCAGGCTTGAAGTGGACCACCTGGGGCTGGATGAACTGGACCATAAGGTGCTCCTGTCGATCATCAAGAAATTCGACGGCGGCCCGGTAGGGCTGGACACTATCGCCGCTTCGATCAGTGAGGAGGCCGATACCATTATGGATGTCTATGAGCCATACCTGCTGCAACTGGGCTTCCTGGAGCGTACACCCAGGGGGAGGGTAGCGACCCGCCATGCCTATGAACATCTTAAACTACCATATAAACAATCACCCCAACTAGGACTTTTCTCACCCTGATTCTATTCGTCCCAGTCATTGTGGGGGGGCGAAGCAATCTAAGGGATGGGTGGGCTCCATGCATCATTGCTAGGCACGAAGTGTCAAGGTGCGAAAGAATGAACCAAATCCTCCTTCATTGCTGCTGCGGCCCCTGCGCCACCTACACGGTAAATCGGCTCAGGGAAGAGGGATTCGAGGTAACCACCTTCTGGTATAACCCCAACATTCACCCCTTCACCGAGCACCGAAGCCGCCTGGAAGCGATGCGCACCCTGGCACAGACCTTAGAGCTACCGCTTATCGTGGCCGAGGGTTATGATATGATCGACTACTTTCGCGCGGTGACAGGGCATGAGGGGGAGCGCTGCGGTGACTGCTTTCAACTGCGTCTCTCTAAAACGGCTGAGGTCGCCCAAGAGAAGGGGTTTAGTGCATTCACCACCACCCTCCTCATTAGCCCCTATCAAAAGCATGAGCTACTAAGAGCGGTTGGTGAAGCAGAGGCCGAAGAGCACGGAGTGGAATTTTACTACGAAGATTTCAGAGCTGGCTTCAGGGAGAGCCACCAGCTATCCAGGGAGCTCAACCTGTATCACCAGAAGTATTGCGGCTGCGTCTACAGCGAGTGGGAGAGATATGGTAAGGTGGACATCGCCCGGATTCTGGAGGGCGATGAAAAATAGGAAAAGATACTGGTAATAGGTACAATAAAAAAGAGAAATCCATGCTCCCCTTACCGAGGATACTTTGCGTTACGTAATACGACCGATGCGGCTGGCGGACGTTCCCCAGGCTAACGAGATAGATCGGGAATGCTTCCCCGCTCAATGGCCAACACCACCGTATAGAAGTGATCTCCTGTCCAATAGGCTAGCTCATTACCTGGTAGCCTATGAGAAAGGCAACCACAATGCGTCTATAGAAGAAATGGAGCAGCACGAAACCGGGATCAATCGTTTCCTGGGAGGGGCGAGACGCCTCATCTATCCAAAGGGAACATCCCATTCAAGCCAGCGAATTGTTGGAGTTACTGGCTTCTGGCTAATGGCAGGTGAGGCTCATATTATCACCATGGGGGTGCGCCCGTCATATCAAAGGCAGGGGATCGGTGAATTACTGCTCATTTCGACCATCGATCTTGCCATGACACAACACGCCGAGGTCATGACCTTAGAGGTGCGCCTCTCCAATTCGGCAGCGCAGGCGCTTTATCAGAAATACGGCTTCAAGAAGACGGGGGTAAGGAAGAGCTATTACAACGATAATCATGAGGATGCCGTTATTATGACCACAGATACGCTATGCTCAGCTTCCTTTAAGAGTCAACTCCAGCTGTTGAAGCAAGCTCATATCGAAAGGATGGGAGCTAGCTAAGTATCAGCTCATCGTTACTAATGGCGGTCCAGTTCGGTTTTAGTTGGCGGAGTGAGAAACATCCAGAAGTGCTCCATCTTGGCAAGGTAAGATACCTTAATTATAATATTGCTGAAATA
>JAIWEW010000180.1:0-2687 GCA_048632005.1 bacterium | reverse complement strand
TTCTTATTCATTTGTATATATGTATATAACCTCTTAAATCATTACATGGCGAGCCACAATCCGTCAATTTGCCCAAAGTCCACTTAACTTAACCTTTGCTACATGAATTCGCTTCTATGGGTTCTTTAGAGGAGTAATCTGTCAGATAAGGTTGCTGCGGGCAATAAGAAGGGGCCACCCATTCTTGGGTAGCCCCCACAATCCGCCTGGCTGGGTTTACTTCCCACCAGAGTGACTCTAGCTCAGTTGAGGTTTCTTAACCACTCAATCAATTTCCCAACAGAACCAGCATAATAGGTGCCGTGGGGAATATAATTAGAGTTATCTGGAGCATCGACTACCAGCTTTAGAAGCTATAAAGACGCTGTAAAGTCTAAATCTAGAAGTGGTACAATAATCGGGGCAGGGCAGTTAAAGAACGCAATACTTGAATTAAGAAGGAAAGCATAGCCTGTGTCTGGTATAGAATCAAACGACAGTATCGCTATCCAAGTGGAGAACCTAACCAAATACTACGGTCAGCTCCTCGCCGTCGATCACATCAGCTTTAAGGTGAAGAAAGGGGAGCTTTTCGGCTTCCTGGGGCCTAACGGCGCTGGCAAGACCACCACTATAAGGATGCTTACCGGAGTGATAAGGGCAGATGAGGGAAGTGCCATAATATTGGGGAGCAAGGCTGGCAGCCTCAAAGCCAAGCAGGTAGTAGGAGTGCTTCCCGAGATGGCAAATGCCTATCCGGACCTCTCGGGCTTGAAAAACCTGATGTTTATGGCAGAGCTATACGGAGTTCCCATCAGGGAGGCTCGTGAGAGAGGTACGGACCTGTTGCAAACGATAGGGCTTATCGCGCGAAAGGATGATCTAGTCAAGACATATTCCAAGGGAATGAAACAGCGACTCATTCTGTGTATGGCACTTATTAGCGATCCTGCGGTGCTATTTTTAGACGAGCCAACCTCAGGTCTAGATGTACAGAGCGCTCGTCTCATCAAGGAACTTCTCAGTAGTCTCAATGCCATGGGTAAGACCATATTTATCACTACTCATGATATGGACGAAGCGAACCAGTTATGCCACAGAGTCGCCATCATAAATCAGGGGAAGATAGTGGCGATTGATGCCCCTGAAAAGCTCAGATTAGCCATAGGCGGCATTCATTCAGTCGAAGTCAGTTTCAGTGACTCGGTGATGCCTGAAACCCTGGCAAAGTTACCAGCGGTGGATACCGTAAAGATGTTGGGTGACAAGTACAGGCTGTACACCACAGATCCCGGAGAGTTGATTGTGTCGCTGATTGACTACTCCCGTTCTAGCGGCTTAAAGATAGTGTCACTTAATACCATTGCCCCTTCTCTGGAAGACGCCTTCGTGGCCCTAACAGAAAGGAGGCTAAAATAATGCCCTCTAGCACAACTTTACTACAGCAGGCACGCCGTTCCCTGGCGATAGCTCGTAAAGACATCCGTATTTACTACTCAAAAGGCCCGGTGATAATCTTCGGCGTGCTCTTCCCCATTTTTCTGTTTCTTTCCTTCACTATTGGCAGAAACCTCACTATTGACTTCATGATACCGGGTTTATTGGGCATGATTCTCTTCTTCACAGCCACCGCAATATCGCCGATAGTCGTACCCTGGGAGGCACAGGCAAGGACACTGGAGCGGTTGATGTCCTGCCCTATAAGAACTGAGACCATCATTCTGGGCGACATACTGGCTTCCTTCGTCTTCGGCCTTGGCATCTCACTGGTGGTCGTAATCATTGGCCTTGCTCTGGGTATTACCATATCCAGTCCTTTGGTTTTTACGGTGGGGATTATACTGGCGGCATTATGTTTCGCCTCTTTGGGCAATATATTTTCTATCCCACCCACAAACTCGCCAGCCACAGCTAGCATGATCTCCGCGGTAGTAAAATTCCCAGTGGTATTTATCAGCGGAGTGTTTATCCCACTGGACGAGTTGCCGACATGGGCTCAGGCCATAGCCTACGTCTCACCACTGACGTACTTCACCGATATCGCCCGCTACTGTATAGAGGGCCGGGGGCATTTTCCTCCTGTTATCGACCTGGTGGTTCTGCTAGCTTTCACCGTCCTTTTCATCACAATCGCAATGAGGTTCCATCACAGGACAATGCCTAGGAGGATATGACATAAGCTTACTTCGCTGAGAGGAGAGGAAGGTAATGGAGCAGGGGTTTGCTCTCGCTAATTTCGTAGAGTTCATGACGGGTGACAGGGTTAAGAAGGATGTATTCAAGGGAAAGCATTTCAACGTAGTCGTCATAACCCTGGATAGTGGATACGAAATAACCCCTCATGATGAGCCCTACGATGTTTTCTTCTATGTGATATCAGGTAAAGGCATCTTCACTGCGGGCGGGAAACAGTGGGATGCAGGGCCAGGCTCGATGGTTTTCGCTCCCGCTGGTCCGAGAGGTATAAAATGCATTGAGCGTTTGACCATTCTCGGTATCCAAGAGCCACATTAGGTGGGGTGAAACTAAGGCACGAACCCATTCATAAGGATGCAGATTGTCAGTAGTAGCTGCACAGGTGGGGTTTCATGATGTAGTAACAACTTTATATCGTGAGGTTATGCCAGTATGAAAAGGCTACTTATTTGCTAGGTAGCCCCTCCTGATATAAGTAATTGAGCTATCATTTCATACCCATAACCTAGTCG
>JAIWEW010000179.1:0-2707 GCA_048632005.1 bacterium | reverse complement strand
TTCAGATATGGCCATTATCGGCCGCTATATCCTGCGTCCTGAGATCTTCGAGTTGTTAGGCAAGACAACCCCTGGACATGGCGGCGAGATTCAGCTTACCGATGCCCTGCAGCGGTTACTCAAACAGCAGGTGATAAGTGCCTGCGAATTCGAGGGAGTACGCTATGATACCGGAACCCCTTCCGGTTGGCTCGAGGCGACGATAGCCCTGGCACTAAAGGACCCTGATATCGGGCCGGGGCTAAGGCAGTATTTACGTAGACTGCTCTAGGGATATTGAGGCTGTTCATTCCATCCGTCTTGTTCTATCTCTATAGACCGCTCTTCATTGACAGCTAGTATAGCTTGCACTAAAATCGTACATAGTAGTTATTCTTAGCTAGAGGTTAGTAGATGACAAGTGATGAAGTTCGGTCGGCATATTTGAAATTCTTTGAAGAGAAGGGGCATGACATCATCCCCAGCGATTCTTTAATACCCCAGGGCGACCCCACTTTGCTATTTACCAGTGCTGGTATGGTGCAGTTTCAGCCTTACTATTTAGGTGAGAAGCAGCCGACTAATCCCCGTTTAGCTTCATGCCAGAAGTGCTTTCGGACTACTGATATTGAATCAGTAGGCGACTTGATTCACCTTACCTTCTTTGAGATGCTGGGTAACTTCAGTGTCGGGGACTACTTTAAGCAGGAAGCTATTAGCTGGGCGTGGGAATTTGTTACCCGGGATTTGGGGCTACCTCCATCGCGACTATGGATAGGCATCTTTCTTGATGATGACGAGGCTTTTGGCTACTGGCGGAAGCAGGGCGTTCCGAAGGAAAGAATATTGCGGTTTGGTGAAGAGGAGAATTTCTGGGGACCGCCCGGTAATTCCGGACCCTGCGGGCCCTGCAGCGAGATTCACTATGACCTCGGCGAGGAGGTTGGCTGTGGGGAGTCTTCCTGTGGTCCCGGCTGTAGTTGTGGGCGCTTTTCCGAGATTTGGAACCTGGTGTTTACCCAGTATAACCAGCACGAGGACGGACACCGCGCTTTACTACCCAAACCCAATATTGATACCGGGATGGGTTTGGAGAGAGTGACTGCGATAATGCAGGGTAGAGCTTCCGTCTATGAAACTGACCTCTTTATGCCTTTGCTGGAGTGTGTATCTGAACTAGCAGAAAAGAAATATGGCTCTGATGAAGAAACTGCTAATGCGATGCGGGTGGTAGTTGAGCATGGCCGGGCAGTCGCCTTTCTGATTGGTGATGGAGTAATTCCTGCTAATGAGGGCCGGGGCTATGTACTGCGACGGCTGTTACGGCGTGCCGCAATGTTTAGCCGAAGATTAGCCAAGGATAAGCCATTTCTGGCTGAAGTGGCTAAAGCTACTATTCGGAAGATGGGCCATATCTATCCAGAAATAGTGCAGCGAGAAGACTTTATTATCAGGGTGATCGAGAGTGAAGAGGCAAGGTTTAACGAGACGCTCAGTACCGGCTTGGGATTATTAGATGAAATCATTAAAGAGGCAACCGGTAAGGGGGTAAAGATAATCCCGGGCAAACAGGCATTTAAGCTATACGATACCTACGGCTTTCCGATAGAGCTAACTAAAGAAGTTGTATCCAGGTCAGGTTTGTCTATGGATTTAGCGGGTTTTGAAAGGGAAATGGCAAAGCAGCGGGAGAAGGCCCGTGCTGCCCACAAGTTTGCCAGGGTTCTGAATGTACCGGGTAAACTGGATGTGCGGCATGAGGTTCAGAAGACCGCCTTTGTCGGTTATGACGACCTTAAGCATAAATCGGCTATAGTTTATCTAATGATTGATAGTAGGTCTGTTGAAACAGTAGAAGAGGGGAAGGAGGCAAGCATTGTTCTAGAGGCCACTCCTTTCTATGGAGAAATGGGGGGGCAGGTGGGTGATACCGGTGAGTTGATTGGCCCATCGGGCAGATTTTCTGTCACCGATACTGCTCGTAGCCCACAAGATGCCACGATACACCATGGGTATGTCAGTGAGGGGAGTTTAACCGCTGGTGATATTGTTGAGGCGATAGTGGATGGACAACGGCGGCTTGATATTGCTCGTAATCATACGGCAACCCATTTACTCCAATTGGCTCTGCGTCAGGTATTGGGCGAGCATGTCCAGCAAAGAGGTTCGCTGGTAACCCCGGAGCGGCTTAGATTTGACTTTTCTCATTTGGCGGCACTGACAAGAGAGGAAATACATAAGGCAAGCCATATTGTCAACGATAAAATTCGCCAAAACCTGGGGGTGTATAGTGAAGAAACTCCGTATGCAAGAGCGATTGAGGAAGGTGTGATAGCTTTATTCGATGAAAAGTATGGTGATATAGTTCGTGTGGTGAAAATAGGGGAAGCCGCTGTCAGCGCAGAACTCTGCGGTGGTACTCATGTCAGTTCAACCGGTGAGATAGGCTTCTTTCAAATTGTTGGTGAGAGTAGCGTCGGCGCTGGCTTGCGGCGCATTGAAGCTATTACCGGTAGGGGGGCTGAAGAATTTGTTAACCGGCGATTTTTCAGTTTAGATAGGATTGCTGAGTCTCTGGGAACGACAGCGGGTGAAGTTCAGGACAGGGTAGCTATTTTGTCTGTCGAATTGGAAACGGAGCGCCGGCGGGTTTTGACTCTGGAGCGGGAGCTGTCTCGGCAGGTAACGGTGTCTTTGTTAAGTCAGGTAGCTGTGGTTAACGGAGTCA
>JAIWEW010000178.1:0-2718 GCA_048632005.1 bacterium | reverse complement strand
ACATTTATAGCCTGCTGAAAACCCCGGTGCAGGATACTTCCTGCCGGGGGTCTGGGGGTGTCCCCCAGCTTTAAAAGTCCCCCAAGACTGGGGGATATAGGGGGTTGATCAAGGCTATTTCAGCATTCTAATTTACATCCAGGATACTGAGACCGGGATAAAAGAGCGAAAACTATGAAAGTACCCCTTAATTGGCTTCGAGAATATGTTAACATCGCCCTGCCACCCGATGAGCTGGCCAGGAAGCTGACCATGTCAGGGACCGATGTAGGGGCGATAGAAACAATAGGTGGGTGGGAGAATATCGTCGTCGGTGAGGTGGTCGCCATCTCGCCACATCCCAACGCCGACCGGTTAAAGCTCGCCACCGTCGACCTGGGCGGTGAACGCCTTACATCGGTGTGCGGCGCGCCTAACGTTGCAATAGGGCAAAAGATTCCATTCGCCCATATCGGCGCCCAGCTCCTCGACGCTGAGAGCGGAGAGCGCATCAGGCTTAAGAAAACGAAAATTCGCGGCGTCGCCTCCGAGGGTATGATCTGCTCCGAGAGAGAGCTGGGTATCTCCGATCACCATGAGGGGATCATGGTCCTGCCCCCCGACGCGCCGGTAGGCATCCATCTCGATGAATATATGGGCGATACTATCCTCGATATGGATTTAACGCCCAATCGCCCTGACCTCCTGTCCATTATCGGCATCGCCCGCGAGGTCGCCGCCCTAACCGGGGAAACAATGACTACCCCTGATACTAAATATGTCGAGGCGGGAGAATCCATAGTGGGACAAGCCTCGGTTGAGATCCATGATCCTGATCTTTGCCCCCGCTACTGCGCCAGCCTGATCACCGGGGTCAAGATCGGCCCATCTCCTGCCTGGCTGGAGCAGCGCCTGCTCGCCTGCGGCATGCGCCCGATTAATAATGTGGTCGATGCCACCAACTATATCATGCTGGGATACGGGCAGCCCCTTCATGCCTTTGATTTTGATAACATTGCCGACAGAAAGATAATCGTGCGCCGTGCTGCCAATGAGTCCATGCGCACCCTGGATGGCGTTGTGCGAGACCTTTCTGACGATATGCTCGTAATCGCAGATGGCATGGGCCCGATTGCAGTCGCCGGAGTCATGGGTGGAGCCGAGAGCGAGGTCACCGAGTCGACTACCTCTATACTGCTGGAGTCGGCGAATTTCAACGCAGCCAGCATCCGGCGCACCTCTACCAGGTTCAAGCTGCGCAGCGAGGCGTCACTCCGCTTCGAGAAAGGCTTGAGCCCTGAGCTTCCCCTGCCGGCATTAAAACGCGCCACCCGGTTGATTGCCGAGATATCCGGCGGGAAAATCGCCAGTGGTATCATCGATATTTATCCCGGTAAAAAGGAAGTCGACCCTATATCCCTTACCACCAAGAAGGTAGCACGGGTTCTGGGTATAGAGATATCGTACGAAAAGATAGTTACAGTGCTCGAATCTCTGGGTTTTCGGTGCACGCCGATAGGCACTGGAGAACTACAGGTCGCTATACCCTACTGGCGTACCGATGTCCGCCTGGCCGAAGATCTTGTGGAAGAGATAGCGCGTATAATCGGCTACGACGACCTCCCGACAACCCTGCCCAGCGGAGCTCTGCCGGCATACATACCTGACCCCATTCGCGCGCTTAAAATAAGAATAAGCGATATCCTGGTTGGCTGCGGTATGCAGGAAGTGGTCACCTACTCACTCACCAGCATCGACATGCTGCAGCGAATATTTCCCCAGATAGCACCCCTAAAGGTCGCCAATCCGATAACTACAGAACAGGAATATCTGCGCACCACCCTGCGCCCCGGTCTCCTTCAAGTCCTCTCCGCTAATGAGAAGCATGAAGAGAATGGTATCAGGTTGTTCGAGGTAGACAAGGTCTACTTCCCGCGGACGGGAGATCTCCCCGAGGAGCGTCACATGCTTGCAGGGGTACTCTGCGGCACCCGCCACGACCGCTCCTGGCATGGCGAAAGCGATATGCTGGATTTCTTTGATGCTAAGGGAATGTTAGAGACCCTCTTTGAACACCTGGGCCTTGTGGCAGTGTTTAAGCCAACGGACGATACTACACTCAGTCCGGGCAGCAGGGCTACGATCATGATTGAAGGCGAAAATGCGGGCACTTTAGGGGAGCTTCATCCCAGACTTGCCGAATACTTCGACATATCCATCCACCCTATAATCTTATTCGAAATCGATCTGCAAATATTGCTCCCGGCTACAACAGCACCCCGACAGTATCGCCCCATACCGAGGTTCCCCATCACCCTGCGGGACATCGCCGTAGTAGTGGACGCAAAGACCCCCGCAAAGGGCGTTCAGGATATTATCGAGGACTCCCCTCTGGTAACGAGGGTCACTCTCTTCGACGTTTATACCGGCAAGCAGGTATCCCACGGGAAAAAATCTCTTGCCTTCAGAATAGAGTATCAGTCGCCCAGCCGCACGCTCACCGACGAAGAAGTAAACATAGACCAGCAAAAGACACTCGATCGCCTATCGAAGGAGCAGGACGCTACTCTCAGGCAGTAAGCCTGCGTCATAGACTTTCGGAACACATTCGCTATATAATTCCGCCTTAACTTCTATGCTCTGCCATTTATATGAGACTGCTGAAATAGTCTCAATCAACCCCCTAATCCCCCAATCTTGGGGGATTTTTAAATCTGGGGGACACCCCCAGACCCCCGG
>JAIWEW010000177.1:0-2728 GCA_048632005.1 bacterium | reverse complement strand
CCCGCCTCGATATCCTCCCTGGCTCGGCCACGAGGCGATATCCCCAGGTCTTCATAAATGGTAAGCTCAGTGATGGAGAAACAATCGTGAACCTCCATCATACTTAGTTCCTCTCGGGGATTCTTGATTCCGGCCTCGTCGTAAGCCCTCTTTGAGGCGTGTACCGTGGTCTCCACATGAGCGTAGTCCCAGTCGGTGCACATTATTTCTTCCCCGGAGCTTGCAGCGATCTGTAGCGCCTTAACATAGACCGGGTCAGGTCGGAATTTCTTGGCCAAGTCCGCCCGGGTCACTATGGCCGCCGCTGCGCCATCGCTTACCCCACAGCAGTCAAATAGCCCTAAAGGCCAGGCAACGATGGGGGCATTTATAACCTGATCGATAGTGATCTCACGACGAAGGTGGGCCTTGGGATTCATAGTTCCATTGTGATGACTCTTCACCGATATATGTGCTAGAGCGCGTTTGCCTTCATCCGGGCTGAGGCCATACTGCGCGAAGTACCTTGTCCCCATCATGGCGAACGCCCCCGGTGGGGTAAAGTTGGGGAATGCAGACCTGAGTGTTGTCCCCTGTTGTGTGTCGTTCTGCGGAAGACCCCCATAGCCGGTATCCTTAAGCTTCTCCACGCCAAGCGCTAAGCATACGTCATACGCCCCGGCTGCAACAGCATAACAGGCTGCTCTTAAAGCCTCTGAGCCAGTGGCGCAGAAATTCTCCACTCTGGTTACCGGAATGAACGGTAACTTTAATGTAACAGATAGGGGGATAGCGGATTTACCAATAGAGACCTCCTCATAGCAGGTGCCCAACCAGCCGGCATCGATATCTTTCTTTTCTATACCCGCATCCTGGATAGCTTCCATGAACGCCTCTACCATTAATGCCGAAGGGCCCATGTCCCAGCGTTCTCCAAACGTGGTGCATCCCATCCCTATGATAGCAACTTTATCTTTTATTCCGTCAGCCATAGTTAGTTACTCCCTTCTATGATCAAGTTCTAAACTCGAATTGGCGTCGCTTTCCAGTAATAAGCGTGGATGCCGCGCGGCGCATCATGGTATTTCCTGCGGTAGCTCATCTCAACGGGCATGCCGACCTTAACAGAATCAAGATCGGTGTCCGTTATATCGAACATCCACCTTCCGCCACCATCGAAATTAACCATACCATAGATCGCCGGTGGGCTAGGACTGAAAGCTAATACATCACCGGTGTACGTGAACAAGGATGCTTTCCTATCTGAGAAGCGATACCACTCCATTTCATTGACGGCTCCACATTTAGGGTTGGCACATATCTCCTGGGGTGGGTACTGGGGCATGCCGCAGCGCTTGCACTTCGAACCGCATAGGCCCGCAATCATCTTGCGTTCCCTCCACAGCGTTGATATCTGAGTAGGAGCCACCTCGTCGCCACGACCCCCGGTGTCTATATCAAGTACCTCACGGAAGGTAATATACTTCTCATAACTGGTTAGGTCTTTTTTTGAAGCGAGATGTCCCTTGATCCCCCTCTTTCCCTTGACCTTCTTTATATCCGCAGTTACTTCCAGTAGCAGAGCATCACTTCCGTTCCCGTAGCTGGCAACAATAATTTTATCTCCTGGCTTTGCCTCCTCCAGGGCTGCCACCAGTATCATGAGGGGATACGCGGTTCCCGTGTTGCCAATCTGCGTAAACATATGATCCTGCAACTGACCAGGCTCAAATCCCAATTTTTTGCCTATATCCGCATGGGATCTTATATAGAGGCAGGGATAAACCACCTTGGCGATATCTTTGGGATTGAGATTGTACTTTTTCAGAAGTCCAGCGATGGCTTCAGAGATAAACCTGCTATAACCTTCATCCCTGACCCACCTATCCTCCCACGTACGGTTGTATTTGTCCGTATCTGCCCTCCAGTTGTCCATAAAGTCATAGGATACCGAATATGTTCCCTCGATGCTGGCAACTACCTTATTGTCACCAACAAGGAGAGCAGCAGCACCGTCCCCATACATCTCCTCTTGAAAACCGCCTGGTTTCCCTATGCGGCAATCAGAGGCACAGACCATAACGTTCTTAGCTGAACCCGACGCCACAGCATCGCAGGCAGATATCAGTGCACCGGTTCCAGACTTGATTGAGCTGGTGAAGTCGGAGGTGCGAATCTCTGATGGAAGGTCGATAGCAGTAGCTATCATCCCCGCATTCTGCCTTTCCTTGTACGGTGTCGTCGTGGTAGCAAAGAACAGACCATCAATTTGCTCTCGTTTTACACCACTTATGCAGTCCATAGCAGAAGCTACCGCCATGGAAATACTATCCTCGTCATAGTTGGCCACCGCTTTTTCTCCTGGCAGAAGAGATGCAGGATTCAACCACCCCAGTGCACCGTAGATAGTCATGCGGTTGATCCGGTATGAAGGTACGTAAGCGCCGTAAGAAGTAATTCCTACCATAATTCTCCATCCTCTCTTTTCATAAGATGAGACATACTGTACCATTTTTATCAATTAGAGTCAATTTGCTATTTTACATGATTAGATGGCATCACCCCTCTCCTGGATAAAGATTATTCTGAAAACGAATCTTCTATTTAGAGACTGCCGAAATAGCCTCAATCAACCCCCTATATCCCCCAATCTTGGGGGACTTCTGAAGCTGGGGGACACCCCCAGACCCCCGGCAGGAAGTATCCTGCACCTCTTTTTCAGCGGTCTCTCTTTGTCCACTAAGATGTC
>JAIWEW010000176.1:0-2742 GCA_048632005.1 bacterium | reverse complement strand
GTCTAAACCCAGGTTCTCGCCTATCCCGCTGAAACCTTCCAGCATCTCATATACGTAATACTCCTCAGGGATGAGCGAATCGATATGGATAAGGAACTCCTGTTTGTCGAAGGGATAGGCCCGGTAATCGAAATCGGGGGACTGGATTGTTGTGGTGAATCGTTCAAAATAAAGAACGGAACCATCGGGATATATTACTGCAAGCAAGTTCTGTGCGAAGCGACGCCCCTGTTGATTGAAAATGGTAAACGCTGGCCAGACGATACTTTCCTCGGTAATAAAGTCTAAGAAGTCTTCATCTCGAAGGAGTTTCTGTTTACACTGGCATGTATCGGGGCTATATGCCAGTTCAGGGTCTGTCCATTCCGCTTGGATAGTGCCAACAATGCTGTACCACTCTTCTTGCTGGTTGACCTCAATAATTTGATCCATAAAGAGCCCAACCTGTACTACAATTGGCTGCCGCAGCAGGGATCTACCTTTGCTAACTGCATTACCTGTCAGCACCTCCGGTGCATTGAGTCCGACCAACAGGCGGTAATCGCCTGTTGTGACCTCTCCGTTATTAGAGCAACTGGCGATGTCGAGGATATAATTGGAGGCCCTGTCATCAAATGTATACTGCAGCGTCGCTGTCGTCTGATTACAACCGAAGTTGCCGGAACGAAGGGGCTTCTCCCCGAAGTCCTTCAATACAACTTGCGGGCGAAGATCGCCTGAAGTGGCTTCAGCGTAGACATAGAGTGTGTGCCCCGGCTCGATCTCATTGAGGAAAAAGAAGGTGGATGTCTTACTAGCCGTAAGTGTGCCCGTTATCTCCTCTACAGCAGTAGCCGTGCCGGATGCCTGCTCATCGATAACGGCAATTATATCTCCGGTTGGTTCAGCGTTGCCTGTTAGTACTGATGGCTGGTTCAATCCTATAGTCAGTTTGTAATCGCCAAATGTTCTCGTAGCCGGGGCGCTGATAAAAAGCAATTGATAACTACGATTAGCCGCTATTTGGAATTCCAGCGCGGCATCGTAACCTGTCCCGCTATCGTCATCCCATGCCAGGAAAAGGCCATCGGCGATCTCAGGTATTGCCTCCAGCGGGTCCCTACCCTGGGCAATGGCACGATCAACCTCGGAAAGGAAGTCTTCTGCCAGGGTCTCGCTATCGTAAAAGGTGTCTGATAGCCCTATGAAGGGGTCCAGGTTGCCGGATTCTCCGCTCCCATACACGTAGAGTGTATCTCCCTGCGTGAGGTCAGGCAGTGTAGCGAAGAGGATCGAGCCCGACTCGTAATGTCCGGTCAACACCTGGACAGGGCCATCATCCTCCGCGTGAACCGGTGCTATCAGCATCAACCCGGTTAGCGCGAGAATAATTAGTACAAGTCCCCAGTGTACGTAACGCATTTTACAATAGTCAACGTTGGTTTGGTTATTGTAATGGTTTGTTGGCTGTAAATCAATCTCGTGTATTCGTCCAGTACATTAGTGACACAGAACCACCAGGCCATTTCAGCTTCCGCTGTCATTGCGAGCCCTTCGCTTTCTGTCATTCTGAGAGACCCCGATTCATCAGGGAACCAAAGAATCTCGCTCAGGGTAAACTCCGCGGGGCAATCTAAACATTGCATGCTTGCCCAATCCCCCTCTGATATTGCTTCGGCACTTCGTACCTCGCAATGACAGCTATAAGAGCGCCTTATAATCGCAGAGGCTGCTGAAGTGGTCTCAATCAATCCCTAATCCCTCAATACCAGGGCACCTCTTATTTCAGCGACCTCTTTTATTCGCGTATAGCATAGAATAGTTGAAGTATTATTGTATGTGACTAAAGTCTCGTTATTGGAATCTCCCGAGGTGGTTTTCTAATTATCGAACCAGCTTATATTTCCACGTAATCGAGCATGAGGTAACAACAACCATGAGGCTAGATCGCAGTAGGGGTGGGGCAGCCGTGGGGGGGTATACTCTATGAGATTGATGAAAAAGAGGTGCAGGATACTTCTTGCTGGGGGTCCGGGGGTGTCCCCCAGCTTTAAAAGACCCCCAGAATTGGTGGATACAGGGGGTTGATAAAGACTATTTTAGCAATCTCTCTATCTGTACAAGGCCCATAGCCCGGTAAGAAACGGCATGAGCACCTTGTGCCTATCATATTAAAAACAATGCGAGCAACCCGAACGCCCCGGCGTAAGCCAGTGGATATACCCAAATAGTGTATTTGTCAATACGTTCCGCTAACGCCTTTCTTTCGGTGATATCCAGGCGCCGCAAGACTACATTGAACACAACTGCCGCAGCACTGATAACAAACGTGGCCATCATTATACCGTCGGCGAATGTAATGTACCCCAGTTGTGGCAGGTCACCACCCAGCGTGAAATTGAACGCGATGAAGAGCAGAAGATTAGCGGCCGTAAACTCGATCCTCCTCATATAATCCTTGAGGAAAAAGGTTACCCATGTCACGATGATAATGAGCAGCAATGGAATAAAAATACGATATAAGTAGTAACTCATCTGTCTCTCGGCCTTGAAACTGAAGGTGTAGCGGGAGCCGTATTGCTGACTGCTTATACTCGTGTCGATCTCGGTTATAACCCATTCGTCTAAACCCAGGTTCTCGCCTATCCCGCTGAAGCCTTCCAGTAACTCATATACGTAATACTCCTCAGGGATGAGCGAATCGATATGGATAAGGAACTCCTGTTTGTCGAAGGGATAGCTCCTGTAGAGTATTACGTCTAT
>JAIWEW010000175.1:0-2770 GCA_048632005.1 bacterium | reverse complement strand
TATCGAATATGATACCGTTCTTGTAGCTCACTGCGTTCAGTTCTCTCTTTTGTTTTACCATCCATCTCTTTGCGGAGATCGATAAAGGAAACGCCGTATCTGCCAGTCATCGCCGGCAGAGCACAATGCCTTTCCTGGCTCCTGATAATATGCATGTAATGGATATTTTAAAATTCGCCGATTGGGATGACTTTGTTTGGGTATCTATCTGCACCGTGACCGATTGTGGCATCTACAATTGGACCGACCTTTCGGTCATCTATGCTATATCCAACGATGGTAGAGACATAGAAATATATAAGGGGAAGCTAGAATGAGCGAAAGGGAACGACATTAATTTTATACCCCTAGACGTGTCCGGGCGATGATATCTTGTTTCGCTGCATCGGGAAGATCATCGAAGTATGCGCAGTAACCTGATACGCGTACTACCAGCTCCGGGTACTTGCCGGGATTACGACAGGCGTCCTCCAGCATTTCCGGATCGAGCACGTTAAATTGCAACTCCATCCCATTGTTATTAAAAAACCCTTTCACCAAACCAGCCAGGATATTCACTCCCTTGTCACCGGCCAGAGTCTGAGGGTCGAAACGCAGGTTCAGAGCGTAGCCGTTCGGCGATAGGGTAGAGTCTACATGCGCAACCGAATTGAGTAGAGCGGTGGGGCCCAGGCGATCCCGTCCGTTCGCCGGCCCTAGGCTAGCGGCGAATGGTTCTCCAGCTTTTCTACCGCTGGGCAGAGCGCCTACTTTCTGCCCGAAGACCACGTGGCATGTCACGGAGTAGAATCCGGGAACATAGGGGCCTCCGCGCGTGTTGTGGTGTTGAGCGAGGGCCGAGTGGAAAATGTGTACTGCTGTATCGGCATATGTATCGGATAACGAATGGTCATTCCCATACTTGGGGGCGTTGAGCAGCGCAGCCCGGATCTCAGGACTGGAGGCGAAGTTGTCACGCATGGCCCTCAGTACCTGGGCCATAGAATATTTATGGTGTTGGAACACCACCTCATCAAGAGCTGCCAGTGAGTCAGCGACGTCTGCTACCCCTACACCCTGGATACCGCTGGAGTTATAGCGTGCGCCTCCCGCAGTGATATCTCGTCCTGATTCGAGACAGCCATCCACCAGCATCGAGGAAAGGGGAGTCGGGTGGTAGTCACAATTCCCTTTCTCGATTACCTGCAGGTCATCTATCATACGTGCCACCATGTACTCCACCTGCATCCGGAATGCCTCAACTACCTGGTCAATACTGGTAAAAGACGTAGGATCAGGGGTAGCGGCGCCCACGCGCCGGCGTCCCTTTAGTCGCCTTCCACGGTTGAGGGCCAGCTCAAGGCAGAGGGGAAGGTTAAATAGTCCGGCATCCGTGGAGAGAAAGCTATTACCAGGTATAGCCAGCTCGACGCAGCCAACTACCCCATAATTACGCGCCTCGTCCAGGGGATAGCCATGGGACAAAAGGGAGCCTATAGCTGCTTCATCATTGAAAATGGCTGGTACCCCGTTCCCCTTCCTTGCCACATCCACCACTCGCCTAAGGTAATCATCAGGGGAACCAGCATGAACGCGTGCCTGGTAATTGGGATCCCGGAGGCCGGATTCCTCCATTACGTCGAGAAGGAGGTAGGTGAGATCGTTTACGGCATCCTTCCCATCTCGGTCCATACCGCCCACTATGGCTGCCTGCACTACCAGGAAACCGCCATGATACTGGCTTACTTTCTCCGAAAGAAGGAAGACGTGCTCAGTAGCCTTGGCGGAGAAGCAGAGCAGAAGTTCGCGGGCTCGCTCGGGGGTGATCCTTCCTTCCTCCAGATCACGTTGGTAGTAGGGATAGAGATACTGGTCCATCCTACCGAAGGAGACAGCGGAGTTGAGCCCCTCTAAGTTTACTGCCATATGGGTCAGCCAAAGGGACTGCAATGCTTCATGAAAGGTGTCCGCTGGGCTATATGGGACCTTATGGCAGATGCGGGCTATTTCGTTGAGCTCAGCGGAGCGCCCGGCATCCTTTTCCTCGACAGCTAAGCGCTCAGCCTCTTGCGCCAGGCGTTTGGCGTAATCAGCCAGACCCTCACAGGTGATACGGACCGCGTGGTTGAGGTCACCTTCTTTTCCTTCTATAGTGTCCAGATAACCCTTCACGCCAAGCTTGAGCATTTTTTCATAATTGGGAAGGAAGTGTCCGATGCCACCCGCCTCGTTGATCAGATAGTAGGTGGCGTTGAGCTGTTCTAGGACGTAGCGCAGTAAATGTGGAAAACGCGGAAAGAAGGCGCGAATAGGCATGTTGCGAAGGAGCCAATAAGGGAATACGCGGAAGAGCAGCTTCAAACGGTCGCGCCAGGCGATGAGCAGTGGATTGGTCTTCCTCCGACCTATCCATAGCAAGTCGCTGCCCATGAAAACCCCGGCCAACTCCGGTTGGATAAGGCATGAGATACGGTGGCTGCCCATGTTGCCTACGATAAGCTCATCAGGAAAGATATGCACTGATTTATGCATCAGAAGATGTCGCAGGGCTTTGGCCTTGCGAATCACCATCGGCTCGGTTCGATTGTCATGATGCTTGAAGTAATCGGTGATAAGGTATGCCCGCTCAGGGCACAGATAGATTGGCGTGGAGAGCAGTTCCTGCTTTATACCCTTGAAGCGCTGAGATCCCTCTTTTTTCTCCAGGGTTCCAATATTTTCTTTCACACCTACCACTCCCTACCATTCGATTATAACATACCGATAGTTGCTCAGGACTTTGCATTTTCTA
>JAIWEW010000174.1:0-2777 GCA_048632005.1 bacterium | reverse complement strand
GCACCGGCATCTCTGCAAAGGGAGCCAAGACACAAGCAGTTGAGCTTGAATCACTGGTAAAAGGGTGTGGTGTAAGAGACGTCAATGTGGTTGATGCATTTGATTTGAAAACCATTGAGTCCACCATTAAACAGTCTGTAGCAAATAATGAGCCATCGGTAATAATAGTGAGAGGAGACTGCCCCCTTCACACGCGAGCAAAGGGCACTCCGTATAAGGTGGATGAGGATGAGTGCAGCGGCTGCTTTGATTGCCTGGATGTGGGTTGCCCTGCCATCTCCATCCGGGAGGACAAAGCCGTTATTGACAGTGAAGCCTGTACAGGTTGCGGCGTCTGCGCCCAGGTATGCCCTCAGGGGGCCATATCGGAGAGTAAATGATGAAGGATGTCAATGTGCTAATGGTGGGAGTCGGTGGCTATGGGGTTATCCTCGCCAGCGATGGAATGGCCGAGGTTGGCATGGAAAACGGTTACGATGTTAAGAAGACGGACTCGCTGGGAATGTCGCAAAGGGGCGGGAGTGTAGTGAGCCACGTACGCTGGGGAACGCAGGTTTTCTCTCCTCTGATAAAAAAAGGTGAGGTCGATTTCCTTGTGGGTTTGGAACAGCTGGAGGCTGCGCGATGGGCATCTTTTTTAAAGCCAGGCGGAGTAGCCATCGTCGCCGATGTGGTTGTTATCCCGATATCAGCTGTTACAGGCAAGATTCCATACCCAAGCTGGGATGAAATCAAAGGGATAATATCACAGTATACCGATGAAACGCACCTGGTCCCGGCCATCAGAATTGCTCAGGAGGCAGACAATCCGAGGGCAGTCAACATGGTAATGCTGGGTTTCCTATCTGCGTTTCTGGAGCTGGAACCCAAAGCCTGGACCGATATAATGCGCCGCCGGCTGCCTCCCAAATTCGTAGAATCCAGCGTTGATGCTTTCGACAGGGGTCTACAGGAGGCTAATTCAGTTATAGAAGCGAGGGAGATCAAGAAATGATTCGCGATCCTGAAAACGAGTCAATGCCGCGAGAGACGCTGGAGAGGCTACAATTCGAGCGTTTAAAGGCCAAAGTCGGGGATGTCTATGAGAAGGTGCCTTTCTACCGGCGTACATTGAAGGAAAAGGGAGTCACCCCCGATGATATACAGAGCCTGGCTGACCTGACCAAGCTGCCATTCACCAGCAAGCTGGACTTTCGAGACAATTACCCTTTCGGGTTGATGGCCGTTTCCATGGAGCAGGTAGTGCGAATCCACTCTTCCAGCGGCACGACGGGCAAGCCAATAATTGCGCCATATACTCAGCATGACATAGATACCTGGGCCGAGGTAATGGCCCGCACTTTAACTTCGGCCGGTACAACAGAAAATGATGTGCTTCAGAACGCTTATGGATACGGTCTATTCACCGGAGGACTCGGTTTCCACCACGGTGCTGAGCTCCTTGGGGCCACGGTGATACCCACGAGTACCGGTAATACCAAGCGTCAGATTCTTATGATACAAGACCTGGGCACTACGGTTATCACCTGTACCCCCTCCTACGCGATTACCCTGCATGAAGCCGCCAGGGAGATGGGCGTTGACCTGCGAGATTCCACTCTGCGCCTGGGAATACACGGTGCCGAGCCGTGGTCCGAAAAGATGAGAGCGGACATAGAGGACAGGCTAGGTATCATAGCCATCAATGTATACGGTTTGACTGAGGTTATCGGGCCAGGGGTATCGGTAGAGTGCCCTTACAAGTGTGGTATGCACATCTGGGAAGACCATTTCCTAGCTGAGGTCATAAACCCGGAAACGGGAGAACAGCTACCTTATGGTGAAGAAGGCGAACTTGTAATAACGACGCTCACCAAGGAAGCTCAGCCGGTAATCAGGTTTCGTACCAGAGACATCATCAGCCTGAATCCGGAACCCTGTGAGTGTGGGCGAACGATGGTGAGAATGTCCAGGTTAACAGGACGCAGTGACGATATGTTAATCGTTCGTGGTGTAAACGTTTTTCCGTCACAGATAGAGAGCGTTCTTCTCGAAGTTGAGGGGGTAGAACCACATTATTTGATAGTTGTGGATAGGCAGCACGCTTTTAAGACTGACGAACTTGAAATATGGATCGAGGTTTCGGAGGAAGTTTTTTCCGACGAGATGGGAAAGATGGAAAATCTGGAGAAAAGGCTACGGTCCGAGATGGATAGCGTACTGGGCATCGCTGCTCGTATTAAGCTCGTGGAGCCCAGGACTATCGCCCGTGCGGAGGGTAAAGCGAAAAGGGTAGTAGACCGCAGTGAGTTGTAGCACCTTGAGTCATACGGAGTAATAGCTAAGGGGGGTCGGCAATGAGGTTGAAACAAGTATCCGTGTTTGTAGAGAACGAGCCTGGCCGGCTTGAGGCTATACTTGAAGTCCTTGAGAGGGAGAAGGTCAGTATACGTGCACTCTCGGTAAGCGATACAGCGGAGTTCGGCATAGTGCGCATGATCCTTGACAAACCGGAGGAAGGACTGCAGGCCCTGCGGCAAGCGGAGTTTACAACGAGGGTTGATTGGATGCTAAGTGCTCAGATACCGGACGTTCCCGGCGGGCTACTGAATAGCGTGGCGAAGCCAATGGCCAAAGCCGGTATCAACATTAAATACTTCTATGCCTATATTGGTCAGGCAGGGGAAGACAAGGCGATGGTGGTACTCAAAACCAATGATATAGAGAAGGCAGAGGAGATCTTGAAATCGCTATCGGTTGACTAGTAAGAGACTGCTGAAATAGTCTCAATCAACCTC
>JAIWEW010000173.1:0-2788 GCA_048632005.1 bacterium | reverse complement strand
TAATAAAAATACGTGGTAAAATAGTTATGTAAATACCTGGATCGGACTTTTAGCATGATGTTATAATCTGTAGCGCTTGCTATTACCAGGGAGGTATTGATGGATATAAACAGGTTTACGGAAAAAGCACAAGAGGCTATACTCGCTGCCCAGAAGTCAGCACAGGAGCGGAGCCATACACAGATCGAGGTCGAGCACCTTCTATTAGCTCTGGTTAGCCAGGAAGATGGCGTTGTTCCTCAAATCCTAGGCAAGCTGGGAGTAGATTTAGAACTTGTGAAGCGCCAGTTGGAGAGCGATCTTGAGGGTAAACCGAAGGCCTATGGGCCTACTGAGGTTTATATGTCTCAAAATCTGAAACATGTCCTGGATTCAGCAGAAAAAGAGGCTGCCAAATTCAAGGATGATTATACGAGCACGGAGCATTTGCTGATTGCCACTGTGGACCTGGATAAAGGAGCAGCCGGTCGTATATTGAAGGGACTTGGTGTGACCCGGGACCGCATCTACGAGGTGCTGACCTCCATCCGTGGTGGGCATCGTATCACTGATCCAAACCCTGAAGGCAAGTACCAGGCACTTGAAAAATACGGGCGTGACCTTACCGAAATAGCCCGCCGCGGCAAGCTCGACCCTGTCATCGGTCGCGATGATGAAATCAGGAGACTTATCCAGGTACTGTCCCGGCGCACAAAGAACAACCCGGTGCTCATCGGCGATCCTGGAGTTGGTAAGACGGCTATCGCCGAGGGCTTAGCCCAGCGGATTGTCCGCCAGGATGTCCCAGAGGGGTTGAAGAGAAAACAAATTGTAGCCCTGGACCTGGGATCCCTGGTAGCCGGTGCCAAGTACCGCGGCGAGTTTGAGGAGAGACTTAAGGCAGTGCTTAAGGAGGTCCAGCAATCGGAAGGTGAGATTATCCTCTTCATTGACGAGCTCCATACCGTAGTCGGCGCAGGAGCCGCCGAAGGCGCTATGGATGCCTCCAATATGCTGAAACCAATGTTGGCCAGGGGGGAGTTACATTGTATCGGGGCTACCACCTTAGATGAATACAGAAAGCACATCGAGAAGGACGCTGCTCTGGAACGGCGCTTCCAGCCCGTGCTTGTCCGTGAACCTTCCGTGGAGGACACGATATCTATACTACGCGGGCTCAAGGAGAGGTACGAAGTACATCACGGTGTGCGAATAAAGGACTCGGCACTTATAGCAGCCGCTATACTCTCAAACCGCTATATAAGCGACCGCTTCCTGCCGGACAAGGCGATAGACCTGATCGATGAGTCTGCCTCCAAATTGCGCACCGAAATAGATAGCGTTCCAGCAGAGCTCGATGAGGTGGAACGGCGTACCATGCAGCTAGAGATTGAACGCGAGGCACTGAAGAAAGAGAAGGACGCTGCCTCAAAAGAACGTCTTGCCAGTATGGAAAAGGAACTTGCTGACCTCAAAGAGAACGGGGACCGCCTGAGGACACAATGGCAGAGGGAGAAGGAAGATATCCAGGGACTACAGCAATTAAAGGAGAAAATAGAGCAGGTTCGCCATGAAATGGAAAGAGCGGAGCGTTCGGCCAACTTTGAGCAGGCAGCTCAACTTAAATACGGCACGCTTGTGGAATTGGAAAAACAGCTATTAGAAACCGAAGAACGGCTGTCTGCTAATAGAAGCGAGCAGCTTGTTAAGGAAGAAGTTGACGAAGAGGACATCGCCGAAGTTGTAAGCCGTTGGACCGGTGTCCCGGTAAGCCGGCTTATGGAGGGCGAGATCCAGAAACTCCTTAATATGGAAGAGCGGCTGCATTTAAGGGTCGTGGGGCAGGATGATGCTATAACGGCGACTTCTAATGCCATTCGCCGTGCACGCGCTGGCCTTCAGGACCCCAACCGTCCCCTGGGTAGCTTCATATTCCTCGGGCCAACCGGTGTTGGCAAGACGGAACTGGCACGTGCACTTGCTGAGTTCCTATTTGATGACGAGCGGGCAATGGTGCGCATTGACATGTCAGAGTATATGGAGAAGCATACGGTGTCCCGCCTCATCGGCGCACCACCGGGATATGTAGGTTATGAGGAAGGAGGCCAGCTCACCGAAGCAGTACGGCGTAAGCCATACACCGTAGTATTGCTTGATGAAGTAGAGAAGGCTCATCCGGATGTATTTAACGTACTATTACAGATAATGGATGATGGCCGACTTACCGATGGCCACGGTCGTACTGTAGACTTCAAGAATACCCTTCTTATCATGACCAGTAACCTGGGCAGCCAGCATATGGTTGACCTTGGTCCTGATCAGGAAGCGCTGATAAGAGAACATGTCATGGACGCCTTGAAAGCGCAATTCCGCCCTGAATTTCTAAATCGGGTAGACGAAGTGATAATCTTCCACCAGCTAAGCCGGGAGCATACTAAACAGATCGTCGACCTTCAGGTTGTAGGCTTGAAAAAGCGGCTTGCCGAACGGCATATTGATGTTGAGCTCAGTGACAACGCCAAAGAACTACTGGTTAAGGAAGGCTATGATCCTGCCTACGGTGCACGTCCTCTTAAGCGAGCAATTCAGCGGATTGTACTGGACCCTCTCGCCCGAAAGGTGCTTGAAGGCGAATTTAGAGAGGGCGATACGGTATTGGTAGATGCCAAGGGAGATAGTATCGTCTTCAGCAAGCAGGAGGTTTCTGTAAATACTATCAATCAGTGATACATGTTGAGACTGCTGAAATACTCTCAATCAACCCCCTATATCCCCCAATCTTGGGGGACTTCTAAAGCTGGGGGACACC
>JAIWEW010000172.1:0-2797 GCA_048632005.1 bacterium | reverse complement strand
CAGTATACTTCCTGCCGGGGGTGTGGGGGTGTCCCCCAGCTTTAAAAGTCCCCCAAGATTGGGGGATATAGGGGGTTGATTGAGAGTATTTCAGCAGTCTCTAATAGTTCATATTATGGGACTCAGGCTGTCGGTTTGGATGTGAGTAAGGCTCGCCAAATCGAGTCGATGCATAACGGGAGAACTTAGCCAGTAATGAATGGTGTCGATATACAAGCCGACGGGTATGCTATTGAGATTAAACAGCTCATTAAAAGCTATGGTGAACATCACGCCCTGAGGGGCATAGACCTGAACGTCAAATGGGGTGATATTCTCGCTATCTTCGGCCCCAACGGAGCTGGGAAAACAACTCTACTCAAGGTGTTAGCCACCCTGGTTAAGCCATCCTCGGGAGATGTATCGATCGCCGGATTCAATTTGAGGGAAGGTGCGGTCATGATCAGGCGTCGAATAGGGGTAGTCACCCACCAGACGCTGCTGTACGATGACTTAAGCGCCTATGAGAACCTGAGATTCTATGGCAAGATGTACGACGTATCCAATCTGAAAGATAGGATAAACCAACTGGTAGCGCAGGTAGGACTTGAGTCACGTATACACGATCCCGTACGCACCCTGTCTCGGGGAATGCAACAGAGGCTAGCCATCGCCCGAGCACTGATTCACGACCCGCCCGTTCTGCTTCTGGACGAGCCAGGTACGGGGCTGGATCAACATGCGAGCGCTATGCTTGCCAATATCCTAAACTCCACAGCCAATAAACAACGAACCGTACTTATGACCAGTCATAGCCTGGAACAAGGGGCAGCCCTGAGCAGCCGCATAGCGATAATGGCCGATGGCAAGATTGCTTATGAGGGATCAAAACAACTGGACATCAGCAACCTTCGAGAGGTTTACTACCAATGTACCGGGGTGAAGGATTGAAAAGTGTCGCTGATAAAATTCTGACCATAGTATGGAAGGACATCAAGTCCGAGATACGTACGAAGGAGATTGCAACCTCACTGGTCGCCTTCGCACTGCTTGTGATAATAGTGGTCAGCTTCGCATTAGAGCCAGGCGAGAATACAAGTTCTATTGCTGCAGGTATCCTTTGGGTTGCATTTACCTTTGCCGGGGTATTAGGCCTGAGCCGCTCATTTGTCCTGGAGAAGGATAAAGGTTGCCTGCAGGGGCTAATGTTATGCCCGGTAGATAGAAGCCTTCTCTACCTGGGGAAGATGCTGAGTATCCTGGTCTTTATGCTAGTGGTTGAGGCAATCATATTGCCCGTCTTCATCGTCCTTTTCAACCAGCATGGTTTCCCACCTCAACTGTTAGTCATCACGCTGCTTGCCACCATTGGCTTTGCTGCTGTCGGAACACTGTTCTCAGCGATGGCAGTTAACACCAGAGCACGAGATGTGATGATGCCCCTTCTCTTCCTTCCCATAGCAGCACCGGTGATAATAGCAGCCATAAAATCCACCGGGCTGGTGCTATCAGGCGAGTCCTGGGGTGCTATAGCATCCTGGCTGGGAGTGATGGCCGCTTTCGACGTTATCTTCCTTACAGTCTCGCCGCTGTTGTTCGAATTTGTAATCGAGGAATGAGGATTTAAGAGCGAATGCACAGCTTGAAGCGAAATGCTCTTAGCATGAGTAGCCTTCTCGGGCTTACTTTCGTGACCATGCTGGCGGCGCAGTTGCTCGTGTTCATATATGTACCAACCGAGGAGACAATGGGCGTAGTGCAGAGGATATTCTATTTTCACGTTCCTCTGGCCTGGAACTCCTTTATTGCCTTTGCGGTTGTCTTTGTATGTAGCATTCTCTACCTGCGTCGTAGGGATATGAAATGGGATAGACTGGCCCGCACCTCAGCGGAAATTGGCTTTCTCTTCACTTCGCTAGTCCTTATAACAGGGACTATCTGGAGCAAGACAGCGTGGGGGACATGGTGGGCGTGGGATCCACGCCTTACCACCACCCTTATTCTATGGTTCATCTACCTCGCTTATCTGCTTGTAAGTACGTATGCCACGGAGGAATCCAGAGGGGCCAGATATGCTGCTGTAATTGGAATTATCGGTTTCCTGGATGTGCCTATCGTTGCCCTGGCCATTATTCTATGGCGAACTCAGCACCCGGGCCCGATAATCTTCGAAGGTGGGTTAACGGGCTCCATGCTGCTAACCCTTATGGTCTGCATCCTCGCCTTCACCCTGTTATATTTCTGCTTACTTGTCCAGGGGACTTTGCTAAGACGGGACACGAACGAGATAAAGATGTTGAATCAATCTATGGATGAGGGTAACTAGAATGGAAAATCTGGGATACTTAGTAGCAGCCTACAGTGTGATCTGGTTAGCGATCTCCATCTATGTGTTTATTCTTTACCGCAGACAAAGGCAATTGCGGCGGGAGATCGATTCCCTGAAAGAGAAAGTAAGGAAAAAGGGGTCTGATGGGGGGAGATAAGGCATGGCAGCGAAGTCACACCACCGCTGACCCATGGACATCCGTAGCCGTTGCATGGGTGGAGTCGTCAGGCAGCGCTGCCGCAGCCGCCAGCCCCGGGCGTAGCCCTCTCGGGCAAGGCAAGGCTACGCTGCCGCTCAAGTGAAGCTATGGAGCTTTGGTTGAATATTGATATTTCCATAGCAAATGTTCCATCATTCAACAGGATTCAACTGGACTATTGCCAAAGCGTCTACTGAAAACTCGAATGTTAGATTCTTATTATGTACCAGAAGCAAGCTGAGTAATATTGAACCCATTTCCTCCCGGCATTGCTTCGTAATCGATAATAG
>JAIWEW010000171.1:0-2821 GCA_048632005.1 bacterium | reverse complement strand
ATCTGTTCCAAATTCCCCTCCGTATATCATTCCATGTATCACCTATACATTGGTTAATTCAATCATCTTCAAAGCAGCGTCAATCGGTGGGAGAATGCTGAAAAAGTCTCAATCAACCCCCTAATCCCCCAAGATTGGGGGATTTTATAAATCTGGGGGACACCCCCAGACCCCCGGCAGGAAGTCTCCTGCACCTCTTTTTCAGCAGTCTCGATGGGTTGAAGCGAGGGTAACGAAGGAGTATCATAGGAAACACAGTAGTGGAGAATGTAGAAGTGAACCTTTCTGTCCAACTCGCCCCACGAAATGGAAGAGGACTCGAGCTGAAAAATCCGGTTATGGTGGCATCGGGGGTTATTGGCTATGGGACGGAATATGCCGAATTGGTGGATATCAAGCGGCTGGGAGCTATAGTCGCAAAGGGAACAACCCTTAGTCCGCGCAACGGGAACCCTCAACCGCGCCTCGTTGAGACCGCATCGGGACTGCTCAATTCGGTGGGGCTTCAAAATATAGGTATAGATGCCCTGATCGCTGAGAAGGCACCTATTTGGGCTAAATGGGGTGTCCCGGTGATTGTGAACATTGCCGGTGAAAGCGTTGATGATTACTCTGAGTTGGCCCACAGGTTGGATGGGGTTACTGGTATAAGTGGCGTCGAGATAAATATAAGCTGTCCTAATGTAGCCGGAGGGGGTATAGAGTTTGGTAAAAGCCCCGATATGGCCTCAGCGGTGACTCGGGCAGTGAAATCGCAGACCACCCTGCCTATCATCGTCAAACTGACCCCCAATGTTACCGATATAGTCGCGCTCGCCTGCGCTGTTGAGGAGGCGGGGGCCGATGCCATATCGCTGATCAATACACTCCGCGGTATGGCTATCGATATAACAGAGAGAAGACCATTTCTTGGCGGAGTTACCGGCGGGCTTTCGGGGCCTGCCATTAAGCCTATTGCTTTATATATGGTATATCAGGTTGCTCAAGCGGTTGCGATACCGATCATCGGCTGTGGTGGCATTGCCTCCGATACCGATGCACTTGAGTTCATCATGGCTGGGGCGAGCGCGGTGCAGGTCGGTACGGTGGTAATGACCAATCCCCGTGCTCCTATTGATATCATGGATGGTATAGAGCGCTTCATGGAAAGGGAGAGGGTGGCGGGCATCGACCAGCTAATTGGCGTGGCGAAAAGTTTCTTGACAAGCAAACAATCGCTATGATACTTTGTCCGAATGAATCATAAATTGAGAAGCGATATGGTTAAGGGGGGTGCGGCACGCGCCCCCCATCGTTCCCTGCTGCGTGCAGTGGGGCTTACCGATCGTGAGATAGGGCAGCCCTTTATTGGAATCGTAAATAGCTTCAGCGAGGTGATACCGGGGCATGTCCATCTCAGGTCGATTTCTGAGGCGGTGAAGGGTGGGGTGAGAAGCGCCGGCGGCACCCCTTTCGAGGTGAACACCATCGGCGTATGTGACGGGATCGCGATGGGGCACCTGGGCATGAAATATAGCCTACCCAGCCGCGAGCTTATAGCTGACTCGGTGGAGATAGTGGCTCAGGCCCACGCCTTCGACGCGCTGGTTTTCATTCCTAACTGCGATAAGATTATCCCCGGGATGCTCATGGCGGCAGCGAGACTTAATATTCCGGCAATATTTATCAGTGGGGGGCCAATGCTTGCCGGGCGACTGGCCGGTAAAAAGGTTGATCTGAACACAGTTTTTATGGCGGTGGGAAAAGTAAGCACCGGAGAGATGAGCGAGACAGAGCTGGAGGAACTGGAGCGGATTGCCTGTCCTGGCTGTGGGAGTTGTGCCGGGATGTTCACTGCCAACACCATGAACTGCCTTACCGAGGCGCTAGGAATGGCATTGCCAGGTAACGGCACCATACCCGCGGTCGATGCGCGGCGTATCGGCCTGGCGCGGGATACGGGGAGGCAGGTCATGGAGCTTCTCGCCAGGGGGATTTACCCCCGGGATATTATTACAAGGGAGGCGATGCAAAATACCTTTATGGTGGACATGGCATTGGGGGGGAGCACAAATTCGGTGCTGCACCTCATAGCTATTGCATACGAAGCGGGGATCGATTTCCCGCTCTCCGCCATAAACGAGATAAGCGCAAAGACACCCAATTTAACCAAATTGAGCCCGGCGGGAGACTATCGCATTGAAGATCTGGACCTCGCCGGTGGCATACCGGCGGTAATGAAGGAGATAAGCGGACTGCTAAATATGGGAGTGAAGAGGGTGTCAGGCAAGCCGCTGGCCGAGGAGCTGGCAGGGGCAGAAGTACGCGATAAGGATGTAATCCGTCCATTTTCCCAGCCTCACTCTCCAACGGGGGGGCTCACTATGCTTTTCGGCAACCTGGCGCCTGAGGGAGCAGTGGTGAAGAGTGCCGCCGTATCTTCAGGTATGCTTCGCCACAAAGGGGTGGCGAGGGTTTTTAACTCCGAGGAGGAAGCCACCGAGGCTATCCTTAGTGGGTCCATCAATCCGGGCGAGGTGGTAGTAATCCGATACGAGGGGCCTAAGGGTGGGCCGGGAATGAGGGAGATGCTTGGGCCAACGTCACTTCTAAGCGGAATGGGTCTCGGTGATAAGGTGGCGCTGATTACAGACGGTCGCTTTTCCGGGGCGACAAAAGGAGCTGCAATAGGTCATATCTCCCCTGAGGCAGCCTCGGGAGGGCCACTAGCTGCCGTAAAAGAAGGCGATACGATTGTCATTGACATTCCTGAGCACAGGATCGATGTTGACTTGAGCGACGAAGAAATAAAAGGACGGCTTTCCCAGCTTCCAGAATTTGA
>JAIWEW010000170.1:0-2885 GCA_048632005.1 bacterium | reverse complement strand
CAACCTTGGGACGCTGCGCCCCGGCGATGAGGTGAATCTGGAGCGCCCACTGGCGGTGGGCGGCCGTTTTGGTGGGCACTTTGTTCAGGGGCATATCGATGACGTGGGCCGATTGCGCTCGGTGGCGCCGGAGGGGGAGGCTCTTCTCTTAGGATTCGAGACAGTTCAAGAGATAATGAGGTACATAGTTGAGAAGGGATTCATAGCGGTAGATGGTGTTAGCCTCACTGTGGTACAATATAAGTCTGACTCATTTAATGTCTCGCTGGTCGGCTACACACGAGAGAATACAATACTCGGTGGCCGAAGGCCTGGTGACATGGTAAATTTGGAGGTGGACATCATCGCCAAGTATGTAGCGAGGCTAAGGGGGAGTAGCGATGCGATTACTACAGAGTTTTTAGCCGAGCATGGCTTTTTATAAAGTATGAATCGGTAGTAATTACCGTGTAATTAACGGAAGGCATCTGGACACTAGAGGGGCTATTAGTAACGGTCGAAAAAGGAGGCGGGAAATGGGGCCGGCAACAATCCCGGAGGCGATCGAGGAAATTAAGGCGGGAAGGTTCGTTATCATCGTTGATGACGAGGCTCGCGAGAATGAAGGCGACCTTGCCATAGCGGCTGAGAAGATCACCCCGGAGGCGATCAATTTTATGGCGAAATACGGCCGTGGGCTGATCTGCATGCCCGTTTTAGGAAAGCGGCTCGATGAACTCAACATCCCGATGATGGTTGGAGACAATACATCAAAGCATGAAACCGCCTTCACCGTATCCATTGAAGCAAAACACAGGGTTAGTACTGGAATCTCAGCCTACGATCGCGCGGAGACTATTAATGCAGTGCTCGATCCTGTGACTAAGCCTGAGGACCTGGCTCGCCCCGGCCACACCTTCCCGCTGCGGGCAAGGGATGGTGGTGTTCTGGTGAGGGTGGGGCATACCGAGGCCATCGTTGACCTGGCAAGGCTTGCCGGTCTCTACCCGGGGGGCGTTATATGCGAGATCATGAATGAGGATGGTACTATGGCTCGCCTCCCCGAGCTTGAGGCCTTTGCTATGCAGCATGGACTGAAAATGGTGAGCATTGCTGAGCTCATCGCCTATCGGAGACGCCATGAAAAGCTCGTTACGCGGGTGGCCGAGGCGAATCTACCCACCATATACGGCAATTTTATCGCTATCGCTTATCGGAGCACCATTGACGCCGATGAGCATGTCGCTCTGGTGAGGGGGGACATATCAGGGGAGGAGCCAGTAATGGTTCGGGTGCATAGCGAGTGCCTCACAGGGGACGTATTTGGCAGCATGAGGTGCGATTGCGGAGAACAGATAGCCATGGCAATGCAGGCCATCGCTGAAGAGGGCCGTGGGGTATTCCTGTATATGAGACAGGAGGGGAGAGGGATCGGGCTTCATAACAAGCTGGCTGCCTATGCCCTGCAGGACGAGGGTCTGGACACTGTGGAGGCCAATGAATCGCTGGGCTTTCCCGCCGACCTTCGGGACTACGGCATTGGTGCGCAGATACTGGTGGACCTGGGTCTCAGGGATATTCGCCTCCTAACCAATAATCCGAGAAAAGTTGTAGGTGTTGAGGGCTATGGGCTAAGGGTGGTGGAGAAGCTGCCGCTTATCGTTAAGCCTAATCCCATTAATCTTCACTATCTGGAGACGAAGCAGCAGAAGCTGGGTCACCTTCTGGAGCTGGAGGAGACCTGGAGTTTAAAGCGGGAACCTTAATAAGGTTTTTTCGACCTATTAGATCTATTCGACCAGGGCATATCGAGAAAGGAGAAGATGTTGAATAAAAAATATGAAGGCACGCTTCTTGGCGCTGGCTTGAAGTTTGGCATCGTAGTATCTCGATTTAACGAGTTTATCACTACAAAGCTGCTTGAGGGCGCGGAGGACGCGTTACTGCGCCACGGCGTCAAGGAGAAAGACATCGACGTCGCCCGAACCCCGGGCTCCTTTGAGATCCCGCTCATAGCTAAAAAGATGGCGGAAAAAGGGGGTTATTCCGCTATTATCTGCTTGGGTGCGGTGATCAGAGGGGGGACACCCCACTTTGACTATATCTCCAACGAGGTAACAAAGGGGATTGCCCAGGTTGGCTTGCAGACCGGAATACCGGTGATTTTTGGCGTTGTCACCGCAGACACCCTGGAGCAGGCCATAGAGCGAGCGGGCACAAAGATGGGTAATGCCGGCTTTGAGGCGGCGGTAAGCGCTATTGAGATGGCGAACCTGATTCGGGCGATTACTCCGTAACCCTGAAGACCCTATCGCCCCGTCTCACCCTGTCAGGTACCTTGATCCCCACCTCATCCCCGGGATTAACTTCACTAACGTCCGCATTGTGAATTTGCAGGGACTCGACAACGAATTCCAAGTCGGTGGTGTGTCCTACGATGTGAAGTTTATCCCCAACCTTGAGCGAACCGGTGAGATCGATCCCGGCCACCACCGGTCGGGCAAAGAAGTCGCTGACCCTGCCAATTTCGTCTTCCGCCATCTTGCCCTCCTTTCACTTTCTCAACCTTCCGTACCTGTCTTCCACCAGTATACCTGCAGTATACCCGCCTCCCAATGGTAAATCAATATTTAGAGACTGCTGAATTTAAAGACTGCTGAAATAGTCTCAATCAACCCCCGAATCCCCCAATCTTTGGGGGATTTTTAGAGCTGGGGGACACCCCCAGACCCCCGGGCAGGAAGTATCCTGCACCTCTTTTTCAGCGGTCTCTTTCTTTAGGTAGCAGGATGTGGATACTACTGTGGGGCCAGGCTGTCAATGTTGTGGTCTATAATAAAGAAGGCCACCCATTCTCGGGTAGCCTCCCTATAATTCGTTTGACAGTGCCGCTTAACTTAAAGCAC
>JAIWEW010000169.1:0-2896 GCA_048632005.1 bacterium | reverse complement strand
CGCCGTGGTCCAGGATGGAAGGAAGGCACTCTCCAGCATCATCGCTTCCCAGGTAGACATCCATTCTCGCTTTGGAGGCATAGTACCGGAGGTGGCTTCCCGCCAGCACCTTCTCACTATTATCCCTATCATCGAGCAGGCAATGGCTCAGGCCCAAGCCCAGTGGAGCGACCTAGACGGTATCGCCGTTACCTGCGGGCCAGGACTCGCTGGCTCCCTCCTTATCGGAGTGAATATCGCCAAGGCAATCGCACTGTCCCAGCATCTTCCTTTACTGGGGGTTAACCACCTGGAGGGACACATCTATGCTAACTGGCTCGAGGGAAACACCCCAGACCTTCCCGCCATCTGTCTCATCGTTTCCGGTGGGCACAGTGACCTCATCCTGATGAAGGGGCATGGTGACTATCAGCTCCTGGGTAGGACCAGAGATGATGCCGCCGGTGAAGCCTTTGACAAAGTATCCCGTATCCTGGAGTTAGGCTATCCCGGCGGTCCCGCCATAGAGAAAGCTGCGTTATCAGGAAATAGCGCGCGCTTCCGCCTGCCCCGAGCATGGCTGAAAGATACCGACGACTTTAGCTTTAGCGGATTGAAGACTGCTGTGCTCCGCCTTGCAGCGGAACAGAGTATCGCTGCGATAGCCGATATCGCCGCCAGCTTCCAGGACGCAGTAGCCGACGTTTTGGTCACTAAGACAGTGTCAGCAGCAAAGCGGCTGGGTGCCCATCAAATACTACTCTGTGGCGGCGTAGCTGCCAACCGCCTCCTGCGACGCATGCTAACCGATCGCTCACCTATCCCCATCCTCATGCCCAACCCAACCCTGTGCACCGATAACGCCGCTATGATCGCCTCCTGTGGCTATTTCCATTTCACCACAGGTGAACGTTCAGGATGGAATCTCGATATCGCTCCCAATATGAGGCTGGGCTAAGATCTTCGATGTTTAGTATGTATTCGTGAGTTATCGATATCTCTGCAGGAGTTATTTAAAGATATTAGATATATATCGATGTTTAATAGCCCGACAGTTGTTTTGAATAGATATCTGCTCGCTTGCGGTATTTTTCAATCTGGGTTAATATTAATTAGCACTCTCAGCGTTAGACTGCTAAAAAGGAGGTAAAGCGTGGCAATAAAGTTGCAGCCGTTAGGAGATCGGGTTGTGGTTCAGCCTTCAGAGGAGGAAGAGGTTACCAAAGGTGGTATAATCCTTCCCGATACTGCCAAGGAAAAGCCGCAGCGGGGTGTGATCATCGCGATAGGCCCGGGAAGGTTAGATGAGGAGGGTAAGCGAATCCCTATGGAGGTGAAGAAGGGCGACAAGGTGATTTACTCCAAGTACGCCGGCAGTGAAATCAAGCAGGATGATAAAGAAGTCTTAATCCTGCGCGAGAGCGATATTCTAGCGAAGTACAGTTAATAAGGAGGGGAAATGGCAAAACAGTTAGCATACGGTGAGGACGCAAGGAAACATCTAAAAATCGGCATAGACTCACTTGCCAATGTCGTGAAGATCACGCTTGGACCAAAGGGGCGCAATGTAGTTCTGGACAAAAGATTTGGACCGCCTACGATCACCAACGATGGCGTCACCATCGCCAAGGAGATCGAGCTAGAGGATCCCTTCGAGAACATCGGCGCACAATTAATCAAGGAGGTAGCTACCAAGACCAATGATGTCGCCGGCGACGGCACTACTACCGCAACTGTGCTGGCCCAGTCGATGCTTCATAATGGGATGAAGAATATCGCTGCCGGGGCTAACCCGATGGCATTAAAGAAGGGTATTGAGAAGGCAACGGGCGTTATCCTCGAAAATATCAAGAAGATGAGTACACCGGTGACTACCAAGGATCAGGTTTCACAGGTTGCTTCTATCTCTGCAGCCGATGAGAAGATCGGAAATCTTATCGCCGAGGTCATGGAGAAAGTAGGCAAGGATGGAGTGGTCACCGTTGAGGAAGGGAAGGGAATAGAGTTCGAGACGGAATATGTCGAGGGGATGCAGATCGACCGTGGATATATCTCGCCCTATTTCGTGACCAGCCCTGAGAGGATGGAGGCAGCTATTGAGGATCCTTATCTCCTTATCACAGATAAGAAGATCTCTGCAGTTGCCGATATGCTGCCCGCCCTGGAGAAGGTGCTCCAGGTTACCAAGAACTTGGTCATTATGGCCGAAGATGTAGACGGTGAGGCGCTTGCCACACTGGTGGTTAACAAGCTGAGAGGCACCATCAATTGCCTTGCGGTCAAGGCGCCGGGTTTCGGCGATCGACGGAAGGCTATGCTCGAGGATATTGCCATCCTCACCGGAGGCCAGTTGATCACCGAGGAGATAGGCCGGAAACTCGATTCTGTCACAGTTGATGATCTGGGACGAGCGAGAAGGGTAGTATCCACCAAAGAGGAAACCACAATCATAGAAGGCAAGGGTTCGGATGAAGCAATTGAAGCACGAATAAAGCAGATTAAAACCCTGATAGATGATAGCACTTCTGAGTTCGACAAGGAGAAGCTCCAGGAGCGCCTGGCCAAAATTGCCGGCGGTGTCGCCGTAATAAAGGTCGGAGCTGCCACCGAGGTCGAACTCAAGGAAAAGAAGCACCGTGTCGAAGATGCCCTCTCAGCAACCAGGGCTGCGGTAGAGGAAGGCATTGTCCCCGGCGGTGGGGTAGCCTTCGTTAACTCCGTTTCCTCCCTCGACAAGTTAAAGTTAGAGGGAGACGAGGCCACCGGGGTAGCCATTGTCAGGAATGCCCTGGAGGAGCCACTCCGTATGATAGCCCAGAACGCAGGTAAAGAGGGCTCAGTAGTGGTAAATAACGTGAAAGAGCGCAAGTCTGGCATGGGCTACGATGCCCTACGGGACGATTACGCCAACATGAAG
>JAIWEW010000168.1:0-2902 GCA_048632005.1 bacterium | reverse complement strand
GTATAATATATTTGGCTATATACCGGGAAGAGCAATGGCTTTAACGGTGTTTACTAATGGTGCTAAAGTGCATGAATTTTTCTTAGAGAAATATATTGCGATGAAAGGCCATGAAAATGCGGCAAAGAAAGACTGGGAGTCATATGTCTGTGCAGCTGGTGAGTCGATCATAAACGATAACGAAAAGCTTATGCTACCCTATCTCTTGGACGAATCGGTGCCCCAGCGGTCAAGAGGAATCGTGCGGGATGGTTTTGATGATCGGGATGCGGAGGCGGATATTCGTGCCTTACATATCTCTCAAGCGCTCTCCTTAAGACTTCACTCGAACCATCTGAATTATGCGGGTGCGCTCTGTGTAGTAGGTGGAGGATCTAAGAACCGTTTTCTCAAGCAAATGATTGCCGACGTCTTTGATGCCAGTATATATACCATAAGGCATGCCGATTTTGCCGCAGCCTTTGGGTGTGCTATCAGCGGTGCCAGAACCCTTCTGGATGTCTCATATGAAGAATCCGCCAGTAGATTTATACAGGTCGATAGAGCATCATTGGTGGATCCTATCCGGGGAAACCAAACCGCGATTCAAGCCCTGCTATGTAAATATGCGGCACTCGAAAAGAGTACCTGTACATGACCAAATAGTCGCGGAAACCTTTGCTGAATGAACTGTGGGCAATAAAGATCGCATAGAGCATGGACAATGCTCGTAGAATGATGGAGCGCTTAAAGAAGACATGCCGATCACGAAAGAACAAGTTGAGGAAAAGGCTAAACACCTGCTAGCCCAGATGAGCCTCGAAGAAAAAATCCACCAGATGTCTGGCGATACACCACTCTTCCGCGGTCTCATAGAACTGCTTTTCGCCTATAACAAACGCCCATTGCCAGCGGGTGAAAACTCGCGGCTATCCATTCCAGGCATTCGGTTTAGTGACGGTCCGCGGGGAGTAGTTATGAACCGCTCCACCTGTTTTCCTGTCTCCATGGCACGTGGCGCTTCGTGGGATACTGACCTTGAAGAGAGGGTCGGTGATGCTATAGGCATCGAGGCCAGATCCCAGGGGGCTAATTTCTTCGGCGGTGTGTGTATCAATGTACTTAGACATCCCGCTTGGGGTCGCGCACAGGAGACCTATGGTGAAGATCAATATCATCTAGGGGAAATGGGAGCGGCCCTTGTTCGGGGTGTACAACGCCATATCATGGCTTGCATCAAGCATTTTGCCGCTAACAGCATAGAAAATGCCCGTCTTCGCGTTGATGTCCGCATGAGTGAGAGAACTCTACGGGAGATCTTTCTGCCTCATTTCAAGCGCTGTATTGATGAGGGTGCGGCCTCTGTCATGAGCGCCTATAACATGGTCAACGGATACCACTGTGGCCATAATACGCACCTGCTGCGTGATATCCTGAAAAAGGATTGGGGATTTGAAGGCTTTGTGATATCTGATTTCGTCTTTGGTATTCGTAATGGGAAGGCTGCCAATGCTGGCGTTGATGTCGAGATGCCCGTCACCATTCATTTCGGAAAAAGGCTGATGAAATTGGTCCGAAAAGGCGAAGTATCGGAGAGTGTAATCGATGAGGCTGTGTTGCGTATATTAAGGCAGAAGATTAGATTCGCGCAAGTAGGTGAACCGGTACGTTACGCAACAAGCGCTGTCCCTACTCCAGAACATAAGGCTCTTGCCCGGGAAGCTGCACAAAAATCCATGGTGTTGCTAAAAAACGAGCGTGTGGTAGACAGTCCTCACCCGATACTTCCTGTCAATATTGCCCATGTTAAAAGCATAGCAGTTATCGGTAAACTCGCCAATGCGCGGAACATCGGGGATAGAGGTAGCAGCATGGTCCGGCCGCCCTATGTTGTCACAATGCTTGAGGGAATCCGCACAGCTGTGCCACCCGATTGCGAGATCATATATAGCAATGGGAAAGACATAGCAAAGGCGGTTAATATAGCGCGCAAGGCAGATACAGCGATCATCATTACCGGATACACTCACAAGGATGAGGGCGAGTATATGTTCGTTAAGGGAGGCGACAGAGATACCCTGACAATCAAGCCGCACGATGAGGAGTTGATCCTGCGTGTTGCTGCTGAGATTCCGAGGACGATAGTGGTCCTCGTGTGTGGGAGCGCCATTATCACCGAGGCATGGCGAGAGAAAGTTCCTGCAATTCTAGTGGCCTGGTATCCTGGCATGGAAGGCGGGAATGCCCTGGCGGATGTCCTCCTTGGTAAAGTATGTCCGTGTGCAAAGCTGCCTTGTGTGTTTCCCAAATCCGAAAGCCAACTCCCATTCTTCGACAAACGAGCCAGGTCTATCGAATATGGCTATTTTCACGGCTACCGGCTCATGGACAGAGAGGGGTATGAACCTGCCTTCCCCTTTGGCTTTGGCCTTAGCTATACTAAGTATGTATACGAGAACATACAGCTTGATCAGGAGGAGATCGGCACTGACGGAACGCTGAGGGTGAGAGTGCAAATCACCAATTCAGGGGATGTTACTGGCGAAGAAGTGGCGCAATTGTATATTGGGTATAGGGATTCTCAAGTAGAAAGACCGCTCAAGGAATTGAAAGGCTTCTCAAAGGTGCACCTCGCACCAGGGGAAACCAAGCGCGTGGAATTCGCGCTGGCAGCGCGAGATCTGGCCTACTATGATGAGCAACACAGCATCTGGATAGTGGAGCCAATCACCTATACCGTATATGTGGGCCCTTCATCTCGTAATGAAGACCTGCTCAGCGCTAAATTCCATATTCGTAGTTGATTAACCATAAGCATGCTGGTAAAGGCGTGTTTCCGACAGTTGCCGTAACGGACTATATGTTCAATAATTAAAATATAGAGACCGCCGAATAAGAGGTGCAGGATACTTCCTGCCGGGGG
>JAIWEW010000167.1:0-2918 GCA_048632005.1 bacterium | reverse complement strand
GTACCCGTCACCGTGGTACATACCGGAGAGAGGTAAGATATCGGCGGTGCCCCGTGAGGGGAAAGTAGCAGCGTAGTATTTAATCGCAGATTAGTAGCTTAAGTTAGGATAATAACCCCTGATGCGGAAGGCGTCGGGGGTTATTTTTTAGAGGTTAGGCGGCACCTCTCCTCAGGGTAAGCGCCGCCAGGATGGAAAAAGCCACGGCGAAAGCGGCCAGCATTCCTATCTCATAGCCTACGTCAAGTAGACCCTGACCTTTAAGCATGATGTCTGTCATTCCATTAATCGCGTATTTTAGTGGAAGAAATTTCGCTATCCACTGGAGAGCTGTACTCATCTGATCCACCGGCCAGATAACGCCGCAAAGGAGTATTTGCGGGAAAATAATTAGGGGGGTGAACTGAACCATCTGGAACTCGTTACGGGCAAACGCAGAGATAAATATACCCAGATTGACTCCAACAGTAACCACTATAATCTGAAATATGCAGATCCGCCACAGGGACCCGGGGGCGTGATATGCGTCCAGCGCGTAGATAGTGAAGAGAACCACCACCAGGATCTGTATCAGTGCCAAAATAAAGAAGCCAAGCAGATAGCCGACCACCATATCAACGCGCGATACCGGCGATGCCATCATACGCTCCATGGTACCCTGGGATCTTTCGCGGAGAAAGCTTATGCCGGTAAGCATGAAACTGAATAGCAGACCCATGGTGGCCAGTAGTGGCGGGTAGGCGTTGTCCAGGACGTTGCTTTCACCTGGAAAGCTGTAATGGAGGAGTGTCATTATCACTAATGGTATAGCCAGAATGAGCACTATGGTGCGGCGGTCGCGGACTAGCTGGCGTACCACCCTTAGGGCAATTGACAAGGTATTACTTAGACTCATTACCTTCTTCCATGCTACGAACAAAATAGAGGAAGGCATCTTCCAGGGTCGCTTCAGGTTGACCTGTAGCCTGCCTGAGTTCGTAGGGTGTGCCCTCAGCGATGAGCTTGCCATCGCGCAAGAAGGCAAGGCGATCGCAGTGGGCGGCGTCATCCATGGTGTGGCTGGAGATGATTATTGTGACGCCCTGCTTGTTCAGGTTTTGGAAATACTCCCAGAATGTGACCCTTAGCTTTGGGTCAACCCCTACTGTGGGCTCATCGAGGAAGAGCAATGGCGGCCTGTGGACCATAGCGCAGGCGAGGCTAACCCGCTGCTTCATGCCCCCACTCAGGTTATATATTGAGTCTCGACGGCGGGGCCACAGGTCAACCAGTTGGATAGCCTCCTCGACCTGCTTACGTCGCTCGGCCCTGTTCCTCACGCCATATATACGGGCGAAGAAGTCCACATTCTGGGCTATTGAAAGCTCGGCATACAGCGAAGCAAGCTGCGGCATGTAACCGATATAGCGGGACATTTTACGGGACGGGGGCTGTCCCAGCGTATGGATGGTGCCGTATTTCGGTTTAAGTAAACCGACAAGTAGCCTGATCAGTGTGGTCTTCCCTGAGCCGTTAGGGCCGAGAACCCCGAAGCTTGTGCCTCGCGGTACCTCAAGAGATAACTGATCAACAGCTTTTATATTCTTATAATTGAAGGATAAATCATCTACCTTTATAGCGGGGCCGGTGTATTCACTACTTGGCATATTAGCTGTATCTCAATAACTTCATTCTCGTCACACAGGATAAAGCGAATCTCCCAGGTTTGTCAATGATTATATTAGACCTGTGCCATGGAGCTTTATCTATGGAGCCGTATCGCCGTAATTCTGAGACCGCTTAAAAAGAGGTGTAGGACACTTCATGCCGGGGGTTCTGGGGATGTCCCCCAGCTTTCAATACTCCCCCATACTTGGGGGAGTATTGGGATGATTGAGAGCATACTAACAGTCTCTAAATGATTGGTGTAGCAACCTTCCGCGATACACTTTCGCTGTTGACCCGCAGCGCTTCTTTTTGTTAAAATCCTAATTACCGCAACAATATGATTCTAGATAAATTTGCTCTAACCGGTAAGGTGGCTATCGTCACCGGGGCGGGGAGGAGTATCGGCAGGGGAATAGCCCTGGGCTTCGCCGAGGCCGGTGCCGATATTGTCTGTGCCGCCCGTACGACCAGCGAGATAGAATCCGTAGCCTCAGAGGTCCGCAATCTAGGTAGAAGAGCCATTGCTGTTCCCTGTGATGTCCGTGAAGCCAAACAGGTTGATAATATGGTAACCAAGGCACTGGAGGAGTTCGGCCGTATCGATATACTGGTTAACAATGCCGGTGCCGGCTATCTCAAGCCAGCGATTGAGACCAGTGAGAGCGCCTGGGAGTTCCAGCTACGATTGAATCTTACAAGCGCTTTCCTCTGTAGCAAGGCAGTGGCTAAAATCATGCTAGAGCAGGAGTCCGGCTCGATCCTTAATATATCGAGCCGTGCTGGTGTCCAGCCAGCGGTGGGGATGATTGCCTATGGTGTTTCCAAAGCGGGAATGGATCATCTGACAAGGACACTTGCCTTTGAATTGGCTCCGCACATCCGTGTGAACTGTATCAGCCCTGGAGCGATATGGACAGAAACAAGCGCCGAGACACTTGGGCCGGCAAAGGATAAAATTGTACGAGGCACCCCGCTCAATCGTATGGGCACGCCGGAAGATATTGCCCTCGCCGCAATTTATCTGTGTTCCCCTGCATCCAGTTGGGTGACCGGTAAGGTGTTGGATGTAGATGGGGGGATCTATGGGCAGATATTTAAGCCCGGTTAATATTTATATGCAATGAATACATATGAGACCGCTGAAAAAGAGGTGCAATATACCTCCTACTAGGGGTCTGGGGGTGCCCTCCAGATTTAGAAGTCCCTCAAGATTGGGGGATATAGGGGATTGATTGAGAATATTTCAGTAGTCTTACATATAATCAGGAGGT
>JAIWEW010000166.1:0-2925 GCA_048632005.1 bacterium | reverse complement strand
GTATAGAGCTCGGCGATAGCGTAATGAGCAGGGTTCGGCTGCGCCATCTCTATCATGCGGAACATGTTCCATGTCTGCCAGCTTTTTCTCCGCGTTGTGGGATTACCTACAAACGTTGGAAAGGCAGATTCTTTGGAAGTTGCTGGGGAATTTCCTGAGCTTGTAGCGCCAGACACACCTGAATCTGTGCTCACGCCTGTCCCAGTGAATACCACAATCTTCTGGGCATCGATGACTAACTTTATCGCTTCCTCGATAAGTTCCTGAGTTTCCTTTGTCACACGAATCCTTCTAACCTACACTCCATTCAAGCAGTTGCACTTGTTAAAGAGTGAGAGGCATCTTCTCTAACCAGGTCTTTCAGAATACAAGCAAGCCTTCTCTCCAGGGCCAGACCATCCTCCAGTGTGAGATCGAGTCCTCTCGTAATCGCCTCCTTGGCATACCGTATTGCAATGGGATTGCAAGACAGTATCTTCCGTGCCGTAATACCGGCAGTAGAATAGAGTTCCTCGCGGCTCACTACCATGTTCACCAGCCCAATGCGATAGGCGTCCTGAGCATCGATGCGGTCACCGGTAAGAAGCAATTGTAGAGCCTTGCCTTTACCTATTAGTCGAGGCAATGTCTGGGTGCCTCCTGCCGCCGGAATCATGCCCAATGATACCTCGGGAAGGCTGAATATAGCGTCCTCGGATGCTATCCTGATATCGCAGAATAGCGCTATCTCTACACCGGAGCCGAATACATAGCCGTGAACGGCTGCAATGAGGGGTTGCTTTATTCTTGAAAAGAGGCCCCATACATCGCGCTCCCACCTAACCTGGCGGGCGATTGTCGGCGATGGTGCTGTTCCGAACTCGGTAAGGTCAGCACCTACACAAAAGGCCCGCTCCCCAGCCCCCTTGAAAATGGCGACCATCACATCGGCGTCATCCCTGATAGCAGTAAGCACCTGATATAGCTCGTCGCGCATTTGAACATTATAGCGGTTTAGCACTTCAGGGCGATTCAGGGTAATATATGCGATGCCGTCCTTTTTCTCATAGAGAATGGTATCAAAATTGCGCACGCCGTTATTTTACCACAATCTTCGTGAAAACGTCAGGGGGAACGTGAGCGCTTAAAATATTATGTCAATTAATGTTGTCCGAATTGACGATTGTGTCATCGGTTGATAAATAGGGCCGCTACCTGGCACGGGCGATGAGTTCGTCAATGTCGATCTCGGTGTAGTAGCGACCAATAGTGTCTATGGAATGGGCATCGCTATTGCTCAATAGAAGCAGGTCGTATTCCTCAGCTAGCGCCATTACCCTCTCTTTATCGATGAAGTGAAGTGCATTCTCTATCTCAATGCCCTGAATATTCTCTATTACATTGGAAATTGCTGGATAGCCAGGGTGAGCGAGAAAGCGAAAGGTGGCTCCGTTAGGCAGAAAAAGCTCTACTTCCTGCTGCCACCTAATATCGATTTCCTGGCCAGGGATGATGAGCACCTCGCTATTAAATGACTGCTCTACAATATCCTTTACCTTGAATCCATATTCCTTGTCCCAATGGTCGGTGATAGCGATACCATCCAGTCCTCTGGCCTTTATCTGGGCAATTATCCTTGCGACTATATCTTCATTGGGATCTCTAAAGAGGGTAGCCTCACGACAATGTGTATGCAGGTCTAGCTTAAGCTTAATCTTCTATTCCCCCTTAAACCGTGGCGGCCTTTTTTCCTTAAAAGCCTTGATCCCTTCCATCCTGTCCTCGGTGGTTTGAATCAGGAAATAGAGGTCGGCCTCCAGACGCAATCCCTGCTCCAGAGAGATATCCATCCCCTTATTGACCGCCTCCTTTGCATACCTTAAGGCGATAGGGGCTAGTTTGGTTATTCTTTCTGCCCATTCCTCCACTATTAAAAAAAGCTCAGCGGGAGAGACAATCTTGCTTACCAAACCAATGTTTAAAGCCTCCTCGGCATCAATGGGTTCAGCGGTGAGGATCATCTCCAGGGCTTTTCCCTTGCCCACCAGGCGCGGCAACCGTTGCGTCCCGCCACCGCTGGGGATCAGACCATGAGCGGTATGGGGAAGACAGAAGCTTGCCCTGTCTGAGGCGATCCTTATATCGCAGGCGAGTGCCAGTTCCAACCCCTCGCCCATAGCAACGCCATCGATGGCAGCGATGGTTACAGGCTCTAATCTAGCGATAAACCCAGAAGCATCGCATTTCGCGTCCCGTTCCTCTGGATCACTGCCTGTAGAAAAGACATCTCCCGCGCCCTTGAGGATCACAACACTAATCTTCTCATCCCGCTGAATCGTCTGACAGACGTCAGCCAGTTCATCTACCATCAAGGTGTTTATCGCGTTCCCAACCTGAGGGCGATTGAGGGTAATATGGCAGACCTGCCCCTTCTTTTCGTAGATAATTGTCTGATAATGCACGGTTAACCGTCCAGTTAAAAAGTCTCCTATCGATGATAACCATGGGCGCGAGTGGTGTCAAGGCAGCGTTGTGCGGTGTCCAGTACATTAGTTACACAGAACCACCAGGTCATTTCAGCTTCCGCTGTCATTGCGAGCGAAGCGAAGCAATCTCACCGTCGTATGATTATTCACCAACCAGCTCTGAGATTGCTTCGGCACTTCGTGCCTCGCAATGACGGGTAAAAGAGCGCCTTATAAATACACCAGGAGACTGCTGAAATACTCTCAATCAACCCCCTATATCCCCCAATCTTGGGGGATATTTAAAGCTGGGGGACACCCCCAGACCCCCGGCAGGAAGTATCCTGCACCTCTTTTTCAGCGGTCTCACTAGGGTATCACCTATCTATCTGAACGAGATCAGCTACCTGTACTATGGGACTTTTTCGCATTCTATGAGAGAATGCTGAAATAGCCTTGATGAACCCCCTATACCCCCCAG